>NZ_JAKEVK010000040.1:0-30665 GCF_022398435.1 Pseudoalteromonas sp. Isolate6
TTTACGCATGAATAGATTAAAAATGTTATTGTTTATCAATAGGTTATTTATTTTTGATTTGAGATAATAGGTTTGGGAAACGCGCATGCGCATTTTTCCAGATGGTATATTTAGAAGAATGCTGATAAGTTCTTTACATACTGATAGTTAACTGTGCGCGTTTTCATTGGTCCAACGAGGTAAACGCGCATGCGCACGAATAAAATGTTAGCGCCCTAGATCGTTCGAATTAGTAAGGAAGTGAAATTGAAATGAGAAAACCCAGAATATTCATAGCTTCAGCGGTTGAAAGCCTTGATGTTGCAGATGCATTCAATGTAAACCTGGATCACCAAGCTGAAGTGACAGTTTGGAAGCATGGCTTTAATCTCTCACAAAATACTATTGATTCGTTAGTGAAGATGGCAGAGTCAGTTGATTTCGCTATTTTCATATTTACACCAGATGATATTGCGCAAATCCGAGATCAACAAAAGCATATTGTAAGAGATAACGTAGTGTTTGAGCTTGGCCTCTTTGTTGGGACTTTAGGAAAAGAAAGGTGTTTTATTGTTAAGCCCAGAGATACAGATCTCCACTTTCCAACAGACCTTCTAGGTCTTACTCCAGCGGATTACAATGGAGAAAGATCCGATGGAAACCTAGAAGCAGCTGTTAATCATCCTTGCGTACTAATTAAAAAGGAAGTTGCGAATTTGGGCTTACTTTCTCAAGAATTAGAAATTCAAAAGAAAGCGCGAAGAAAAGTAGGATATAACTATAAGCTTGGTGATGTAGAACATCGCTTATTAGCTAAAGTTCTAGAAAGTTATGCTCGCTCTCCAGATGGAGTATCTGTTTGGAGTACATTCAATGATTTAAAAGATATTGAGCAGGGTATTTTGAGCTTAGCAGCAATAAAGCTAGAGAGAGTGGGCTTTCTTGATAAGAATATTGCAATAGATCACGAGTATAATGACAGTGAATACTTTGCATTTTCAATAACGGCTGATGGAATCGATTATTTACTAGAAAATGAGGATTTACTTCATAAAGCTAATGAAAAATCAAAAGTACAAGAGCCACCAAGACCTCCAATGCCTCATGAGTTTGAGGAAGAGATTCCTTTCTAAATTCAGCGCTAACAAGCAGCAGCAACGGACTTGAAAAACTGTCACTCGTTTTGCAAAAAGCCGCAAAACAAGCGCCAGTGTTGCAAGCCGCTGTGCTGGGCGTTAGCATGAAGAAAATATTTGAGAGTTGGTTATAAATGTACGAAGTAGATATTTTTGGAAAAACTAAAGAAGGGATGTGTTCAGCATTGTGTGATGCTGTATCTTTTACAGAGAACTTTGCATCAATCGTTAATGCTGAATATTTGATAACGGCCAATGTGGCTCAAAAAATAAGTGAGTTGGGGCCACTTAAGGGACCTGCACAAATATCAACCTATCTAGAGATATCGACTAAAGACTTTGCGTCAAAATGTGTACCTTTGATGAAGCAACCTATGGTGAAAAAGTTTAGCGATCTTCATAAAAAAACGGTATTCAGGAACCCCAAAAATACTGAAAGAAATGGACGAATAGATATTGCAGTTCTTAAGCAAGGTACGTTGGAAAATACTCCTATATGCGCAATCGAACTCAAAGGTTTTAATCCCTCAAAAAACCTAGTCATTAAAGACCTAAAGCGAAATTTAGATTATTTTAAACTCTATTGCAGTACGGGGAAGTCGCAAATTGAATTCACTCAATTTTGCGCAATCTACCCATTTTTAAAGTCAATTTTAAAATCAGATATTCCTAAAAATATTGAAGTAATTACAGCAAAATATCAAAGTTATCTATCAGCTCTTTCGATACCATCCGATGTCGAGTTTGATATCAAAGTGTTTACTGCAAGCGAACATTTGCTCAATGGCGATGAGTCAGATGATGAGTATGATTCTATTTCACATGAACTACACCATCATGTTGGGGTTATCATTATTTTTAGGTGGAAGAGCCAGTCTTAATTCATGCTAACAAACGCTTTAAGACGGATTCGCAACGCGGGGCATTTTTATAATGCGGTGATTTTAGTGATTAAGGGAATAAATCGCTGACACCCACCACTAATTTGCACCTTCATGAGATAGCGCCTAAGCTTTAGCTCTGTAGTCAATGGATTGAGGAAACCAAGCGATGGCGACTGCCCGTAAAAGACAAATCAGTTTAACCGACACTAAATATTATCACTGTATCTCCCGTTGCGTCAGGCGCGCATTTCTCTGTGGCGAAGATAAATTTACCGGAAAATCATATGAACACCGCAGGGATTGGGTTGAAGAAAAGCTCTTGATGTTGGCTTCCGTATTTTGCATCGATGTTTGTGCTTATGCCGTGATGAGTAATCATACTCACATTGTTTTATATGTTGATGACAAAAAGGCTAAACGTCTGTCCGATAAAGCTATTGTGATACGATGGCATAAGTTGTTTAAAGGTAACTGGGTCACCCGTAAGCTTACTGAAGGTGAGTCAATCAGTGAATCGGAGCAGTTGATATTAGATGAACTGGTTGATAAGTACAGAGAAAGACTAGCCGATATTAGCTGGTTCATGCGAGCACTTAACGAAGACATCGCCCGCCGAGCAAATAAAGAAGATAATTGTACAGGTCGGTTTTGGGAAGGACGATTTAAATCCCAAGCATTACTGGACGAGGCTGCATTGGCCGCTTGCCTCGCTTACGTAGACTTAAATCCCATTAGAGCCAGCATCGCCGCAACGCCTGAAACCTCAGACTACACTAGCATCAAAAAACGCATCGACCATGCAAAACTGGGCAAACAACCAAAAAGCCTACTACGCTTCGCTGGCAGCCCACGAATACACATGCCAAAAGGCCTGCCTTTTGAACTCAAATCCTATATTGAATTAGTTGAACTTACAGGCCAATGTATTCGCGCCGACAAGCGTGGCTATATCTTTGAGTCTCAATCCATTCTTACTCGATTAAATATCGAACCGGAGAACTGGATAAAGCTTACTACGCAATTTTCTCGAGTATTTCATGGTGCAGTGGGCCGAGAACGGACAATAACCGCTTACTGTGAAACACTGCGAAAACGACGACGGACAAACCTAACAAACTGCGAGCGCTTGTTGGCTTAGCAAAACTCACATTCTCAACGCTAGAATTTCATACTGCTGTATTTGCAGAGCGTTGTCGTGCGTGATAATCCTGTTTTAGTGTAGAGATATGCTTGAGTGCTAAAAAATAACCTATTGATGAGCGTTTTTGACCAACGTGATGGAAGTATTTTCATACTTTTTTACTTGGCCTCCTCAGATCGGGTGTTAATGATAGTGGGTGTCAGCGATTTACCGAGCGATTTACCCGGCGATTTATGCCCCATTTATTTAATGTAATTAACTGTAACTTGGTGTAATGGTCTGTTTGGCGCTGGTTGACTATTATAGATTTTAATTTAACGAGCTAATGAATAACATGCTCTACAACACAAGGAAAATGATTATGAATGATATGACAGACGTAAATCAGTTCATCAGAAAGAGATTCTCTACAAACTTATTTCTAGCATCGAGTGGCACCCCATCAGCGCAAGAATTAGCAGATGCAATAAATGCAAATAACGCTATTTTGAACTATTGCAATGGCATTCTTAATACAAAAATTCCAGTGTTGCCAGACAATCCAGAATGGTATCAAAATTTTCAGAAGTCTTTTGCATCAGCTAAAATACATGCGCTAGATTGGTTTAATGTTGTTGCATATGAACTAAAAGAAATTCCTCAAAGTATTGTTAGTTATGGCTTCATTTTTAAGAGAAAAATGAAAACGATAAATGACGCGTTGGACATACTTGTAGATAACCCTAAGGATAAAGAAGCAAAGGAACAGCTTACAAGGAATATTGAAAACTTGATTGACAGCCTAAACGATTTTGTAGAAATTTCGCAGGGTTTTCATGTGAAGCTACAAAATTTTGAGAAGAATATGGAGTCGGATAACTTAGCCATGAAAGGCGCTATTGTTGAAGCTGAAAAACAGAAAGAGTACGACGAAAAACAGGTTCAATCATTATTAAAAGACATCGAAGAGTTGGAGAAAGAAATAGAAAGTAAAAATCAAATAATAGCAGGTGCTGGAATAGGGGCTGGTGTATCATTTTTCGCAGGTGCTGTGATAGGAATCTTTACATTCGGTTTGGGTATAGCATTCGGTATAATTGGGGCCGTTGCAGGCATTGCAACGATAATTGTTGAACAGGCTCAAATAAAAGTTCTGCAACTGAAAATTAAATCCAAAACAAGTGAGATGGATGATTACAATAGTTCTATTGCTGCACTAAAAATACTGTCACAAAATCTTTCAAAACTAACTGCATTAGCAAAACCCGCTAGCACCCAAATTAAAATGATCGAAGATGTGTGGGATACGTTGATTGATGAGTTAAAGCAGGTTGTTTCAGACTTAAAAAGCGGCCAGTATGATTTGGACCAAAGTAAGTACAAAGAGCTGCGCAATGACTTACAGATGGCAGATGACGATTGGTTGACTGTGAGTGAATCTGCTAAAATATTGGCAGATGTAGAGTACTTTTCAGCAAAACCGAAAGAGGCAGTAATAGAGCTCGCCGACGCAGGTTAGTTTGTATAGTTAAGACTGTTCACCTTCAAAATAATGATGAAGAATTAGGATCAAGCCAAGGCTTGATCCTACTCTCGCTTAGTGTTGTGGCTGTGGTGGGAAGTTAGCCAGCAACTCCGAAATGGTTTTGTTAATTGACGCTGTTCTTTGATCTGGTGATTGGTTGCTACGTAAGCGACCTTCTTTTGCACCGCGCCAAACTAGCTGATTAGATGCTTTGTCTATCATATCGAGTACTAGCGTACCTACTTCATATTCACGTGTTGTGGTCTGTGTTTGCCAGCCAATACCCCAGTAATTCCAACGCGCGCCATACGTGGTGTGAAGCGAGTCAGATTCAATTTTTGTATCAACTGATGCGTGATAGTTAACCAGTAAGTCAGCCGATTGCGGATCGGTGAGGGTGAAACCTTGTTTGCTCATTTCGTTTTGAATTGCACTGCGGATCCGCTTTTCCATTAAGTCATTGACTTGGTATTCACGACCATTATTTTTTAGGTCCGCTTCAGGTGACCAAGCATAGGTTTTGTAGTTAGCGAATTGTACAGACTTATCATAATCCCAATCAGGGGTTTTGGCGCAGGCCGCTAACATCAGCACCAAAGTGGCGATAACAATATTCTTAAACATGTGTCTTTACTCCTTAGTCGGATGTCTGCTCTACCTTAACGTGTTAAGGCGTTAAATGGTAGAGACAAGCACCCTTTAATAATTGTATCTAAGACATTAACTTGAGATTAATGTTCCACTTCTATCCAGTCTTTTTCATCCACCCAGTTTTGGCTACCTTGTGCGACACTGCGGATCGGCACCAAGTAGTCACAGCTGATCTGTGGTTTCACCGATGCAAAAATTGGTACAAACCCAAAGCTTAGTGCGGTTTCGATAATGGCCTTTTGGTTTTGTGGGTCGATATCCGCAGCTTCATCGATGTAAATTGGGATACGATACATTGCTTGCTCTTGATCAGATAATAGATAGCGGATAAATAGCATGCCACATAAAAGCTTGATGGTGATCCGCGTACCGTTTGAGCCGGCCGAGTCAATTTTATCAAAGTGCTCGGTTTCACCCGCGCGGTTGACCACTTCAAAGCGAATGTCAAAGAGATCGGTTAACGTCAATCCCGCTTTATCACTTGCTAGTTTGATGATGTGATCTTTCGCCTCATTAACAGACTTTTCTGAGCTAGGCTGCTCACTCAGTAAGTCTAGGCTTTCGCCTTTTTCATATAAATCTGAAGTGCTGATAATGGTATCTATGCTATCGATAAGCATCTTACGAGGGATGACATTGATTTTGAATGCCTGCAAGTTAGAGATACGATGCTGGCTTATGCCTTTGTTAAAGCTGTTCATCTCTCGGCGTAAGCGGTCTAAGTCTTGACGCAATCCTTTAATGGTTGCGGCCACTTCAGTGAGCGCCACTCGTGCTTGTTTATCGACGGCATCTCGTTC
This sequence comes from Pseudoalteromonas sp. Isolate6, assembly GCF_022398435.1. Lineage (NCBI taxonomy): Bacteria > Pseudomonadati > Pseudomonadota > Gammaproteobacteria > Alteromonadales > Pseudoalteromonadaceae > Pseudoalteromonas > Pseudoalteromonas sp. Isolate6. The sequence goes on from NZ_JAKEVK010000040.1 coordinate 6,096, forward strand.
GTTATCTAAGTTATGATACGCGCTGATCAGCTTTTGATACTTAATAGTAACGTCTGACTCGTTTTCAAACTTAGTGATCCCAGCATTGTAGATATGCAAATAGGTATTACGCACATTAACGTCTAAGTTTCGAAGCTCATTACAGTCTTTATTAAACTGGTGGATCACTTCAGACAGGTTATCAAAATCTAGATTAATGTCGATTTCGTACGGTGCCAGCTTACCCGAATATAGGTCTAGTGTGTGATCGATACGTTCTGACTTCACTTGCTTTAGGCGGTCGGCTTGGCGTACCAATAAGTCTTGCTTGCTTTTAATGATAGAGCGGCGGTCTGAAATCGAACCGGCATTACGTTGAATATCATGCAAATATTCATCAACTTGCTCTCGTTCCATCTCTAGCTGCTCTTTTAGTGCTTGTTGAGCATCGACCGATTGCAACATGGTTTGATATTGCTCAAAGCGTTTCATGGCCGCTTCGGTAGCCATGAGTTCATCATAAAGCGCATCACGTTCTTTTTGTTTTTCAGCGACGTTTGCAGCGACTTCACGCTGCTGCTTTAAGTCGTTAAGCGACTGTTGTAGTGACTCCAGCTGTGCTTGCAGTTGGGCTTTGTTCTCACCGCTTTGCATATGTACTGGACTCAGTTTTTTCAACTTAACGGTAGCGCCAGGTACTTTAAGCTCACCGCCTTGAACTGACTTAGATAGGGACTCCAAAAATGCGCCAAAGGCATCTTCGTCGGTGATATCAATTTCACCTTGAGAGGTGGTTGAAAACGATAATAAATCTGGATTCAAGATCCGTGAGATCTCTTCCACTTCTTTTAAAGAAAGATCTTCACGCATACGAGTAAACAGGTTGAACTCAAGGTTCTTGAGTTGCAGTTTTAAACTCTTAATCTGCTTTTGCGTTTCGTTGATGCGAAAATCAAGGGTATGGAGACTTTGCCCTTGTGCACTATTAATAGAGAAGGAAAGTTGCTCATATTCCTTTTTCAACAGCGTTAAATTGGTTTTAAGCGTTGCATGATTAGTCAGTTCAAATTCACGCTTTAACGCGTGGAAATCGGTAAACCATTGCTCGATTTGGGTTTGCTTACGCTCGATATCGCGAGACTGTTGGACGTACAGCTGCTGCTTAGACTCAAATTCGCGCTTTTCGGCTTCGATGTCTTCTAGCTGTGTTGCCAGCTCTGCAATTTGCTCGTTGTGATAGTTATCATATTCAACCAAAGCTAAATCGAGTTTCGGTGCGTAAGCCGCCAGTTTACCTTTTAATACCGCCTCATTTTCAAGCATTTTCTCAAGGGCTGAAATTGGCTCTTGCATTGACTCCAGCGCATTTAGTTCACGACGCGCACGGTTGACCTTATCAAAAGCGCGACGCCAGACTTCATAAAAGTCGACTTTCGAGTTCGACATATGACGTTCAAACACCTTGAGCATAAAGCGTTTTACGTCTTGCGCGCCGAGTTTATGCAGATTCAGAATACGACGGAATATTTCTTTGTATACAGGCGCATCTTGGACATTATTCAGTGGGATCATCTTCAGGTTGATATCGCCATCAAATGGTGTGGCGCCACCTGTGAGTAGGGCATTAAGCTCTTGTGCTTTTAGTTCTACAGGCTTAAGTTGTTTTTCCTGTAAGTGATTAAATAGCTTAGTGTACTTGATGATACTTTTCCCTTCGGTGTAATCATCAAGATTGAGTTTGCCTTGATAGCAAAAAAACTGATGCGCATAACCGGCAATTTTACCCAGCCCCGCAACGCCAATGACCACATCGCCGTGGGGGAGGTTGGCTTCAAGCAAAATATAGGATTGATCAGAAGAGAAGTAGAACTTACGTGTTTCTTCTAAATCGTGTCCATCCCATTCAGTCAGTCTTAAATCGTTGATAAGTGGAAACTGCAGCGCATTGATCACCGAGCTTTTACCGGTGTTATTCGGAGCGCAGATAGACGCGCTTTTATCCAGAGGAATGACACACTTAGCGTATCCGGCGGTATTTAATAATGCTAGTTTACTTAAGCCGTACAACTGCTCGCTCATAGCTCGTCCTCAATATCATATTGTTCTTCGTTTACTTCCATTAGCGCGTCAATGTAGCGATAAATTGGTGCAAGTAGCATAAAGCCTTGTTCAACCTCACGGGCTAGACCCAATCTCACCATACGTAAAAACACGTCTTTTCTGAGATCTGAGCCCGAAAAAATCTCCAACTGGTCAAAAAGATGCTTATTGAGCTGCACTATGGTTTGCATTAGCTCTAAATCGCAGCTTTCATCAAATAGTACGCGAAGCGGATCTTTACCTTGGTTGGCATAGTGCTCAATCAAAATATAAATGGTTAAGGCAATCGCGCGGGAAATTTTCCCCATATTTGGCGTACTTTCATCGCTTGCCAAATAATAAAAGCCACGGGCATCGTGCTGTAAGTCATGGCCTAAAGCTGAAAATAGCGCTTGATAGCTATCAATTTGCTGATCTAATTCTTGCCAAAGGGTCGTGTCTTGCTCACTGATATGATACCCGCTCACCAGTTTTTTATTGATGGCTTGGAGCTCGTTGAGCATATCTAAGTTAATTGTCGTCATAATGCTAATCTTGTTTTGCTTTGGCACTAAATGGATATAAGGAGAAGGTATGCGATGCGATAGTGATCTTACTCTTTTGTTGCTCTTGGCTAAGTGCCAAGTCAGATTCGTTGATCAGCTTTTGATAAAGAAACAGCATTTCGTCTGCTTCAAGATCAGGGTAGCTATCGCTTAAAAAGCCTAATAGTGCCTGGCGCTTTTTACCGGTTTGTTGAAATCTCGTTTTTACCGAGTTGTAATCTGGAATGTAAGGGCTTTGATAAGCTGGTACATCGTCTTGATCGGGCAGCTGATATTCTTCATGTTCAAACTCAACGAGACTTGCCATATAAGCGACCATGTGACGCTTTTGCCCAAGGTTAAAACGTTGAATGTCTGACACAAATTCTGGTTGAACTGGTGAGAGTAAACGGTCAACGCCGCGCTTTCTAATTTGTCCAAGGACTTTAGAGGCTTGCCGTGTAATGAGTGTATTGCGGCGCAGTTCTTCACGTAACGGCATGAGGAGATCGGCACTGCGGCTTAAGCTTTCTCTACCAATGAGGTGCATATCTAAAATACGTGTTCTGAGCTGCTCCAGCATACGTTTGTCTGCAGCGCCACGGCCTAACTGTTCAATCTCGTCAATTTGCTCACTGACCTGAAGCTCTATTTGATCAAAGCAGCGTTGGAAAGGGCCGTGAATATCGACCATTTCCAGCATAGGTTCGATATATTCGTCAAACGCTTCCAATACCGCTTTATATCTCATGCCAAGAGACAGCGTTGAGGTGTCTGATTTGGCTTGCTCCACGAGGTTCATGATAGCGCTTTCGTTATGCTCGAACAGCTTAACAATTTTACGAACGCGTTCGTCCATAATGCGGCTAAAACGGCGTAGCTCAGAGTAGTCAGCCTCTTCACCGGCTTGTGCGATGCGATTACCTAATCTTTCTAAGTCTTTTACCAGCACCGTGATCTCTTCCGCTAAACCAAGGCTTTCTTCTTGCAAGAGGAAGCTGGCAAAGTCAGCGATTGCACGGTTGATCTCTAACTGTGAGGACTTAGCTAAAGGAATAATAATTTCTTGCTGGAGTAATCGATTGGTTTCTTTATAAATTCGTTCACTCGACCAGCTTGGGTTTTTCTGTTTTAAGATGTTTTGTACATCTTTTAGACTGAAATCAGCGAGCTTAAATCGTTTAAAAAGTAGCTCCAACACATTCCAGTGCTCATTTATCGTATTTAATAATTTTTTAGCTGGGATCATAACTTTCCAAGGTATAGTAGCTAGGCTACATCACAACTTCATCAATTTGTCACAAAATGTTTATCGTACGTAGCATGGGGACTGTGATGGTGCTAGAATCCGCCGCGAAAACGAACCCACCCCTTGTTACATTTAATTACAGGTTGTTTGCGCATTATGGTCACGCCCATTATTCTAACCCTGATCGCCATCGCTTTTATACTCATCGTTATAGAAGATATTATTCACGTAAACAAGGCCAAAACAACGCTTTTTTTTGGCACTTTATGTTGGATTATCGCCTTTATCTCTCCGATTAATGGCCAAAGCCCAGAAATTGTACAAATTGAGCTAGACCACAACATTTTGGAAATCGCAACTTTATGGTTGTTTTTAATGGCTGCAATGACATTTGTTGCCTATTTGAACTCAAAAGGATTCATCCAAAATATTGTTCATCGGATCATGCCAACCCATATTAGCGAACGCAAGCTAATGTTTTTGGTTGGTGCTTTTGCATTCATATTTTCATCCATCTCGGATAATATTACTGCGACGCTTATTTCATTAGCTGTTGTCATGTCTTTGAAACTTGACCCGAAAAAGTTAATAAAATATGCGACGTTAATTATCTTCAGTGTCAATTCGGGCGGCGTATCATTGATCACCGGTGATGTAACCACCTTGATGATATTTTTGGCCGATAAAGTCACGATCCCAGACCTTTTATTGCTGATCATGCCGTCGATGTTGAGTGTATTTGTGTTAGCAGCCATGCTTTCTATTGGTATGAATGAAAAAATTACCTTTGAAAAGGCTGAATTACGCAGAATTGAAAAGACCGATATCACCATTGCGCTCATCTTCTTATCAACCATTTTTGCTACGTTATTCTTAAGCGTGCAATACCATGTACCGCCGATGCTGACTTTCTTATTTGGCTTGTCTTTGATGTTCTTAATGGCGCAATTCTTGATGCGCAAGAAGGACGTCAATAAGAAAATCATCGACTATATCCGTGAAATTGAATACGACACGTTATTGTTCTTTGTGGGTGTGCTGTTATTAGTTGGAGCGTTGAAAGAGGTCGGTGTACTGTCTAAGTTTACCGATTTATACCTGCATCTTGCACCGGAATACGCAAACTACTTGGTCGGTTTAATGAGTGCGGCGGTAGATAACGTGCCTTTGACGGCTGCGCTATTAAAAGCAGACATTACGATGACTCCAGCGCAATGGCTAACCTTTACTTATGCGACTGGCGTTGGTGGCTCTATGCTCATCATTGGTTCTGCAGCGGGGATCATTGCAATGAGTAAGGTTAAAGCCTTAACCTTCTCAAGCTATCTTAAAATGAGTATCTACCTGCTTATCGCTTATACCATTGGATATAGTGGTGCGTATTTCGCGGGCCAGCTTATTTAAGACTAATGGATTTAATTTTTTTACCGCTTTGGGATAAGTTTTTCATAAATAACTTGACACCTAGACGGCTAAAAGATAATTTTCTTACATCGCCCGCATTGATTGCGGGCTTTTATTTTGCTTTTATTCAGATTAACAAAGGCAAAATAAACAGAAGAGGCGCGATGCTTAGGTAGTTAGTGTGAGGTGACGAGGCCAATGACCACTAGTGAGGGAAGTATTCGCCGAGGAGAAAAGTTGCTCGTCGCAGCGATTCTTCGGTTTACGAGGCTGAATCCTCGGAACTGTCACCGTATTGGTGGAGAGCTTCTGGCAAAGGTCATTTCAAGCATTCGTCTTTCTAGAAATCCCATGCCGAGTTCTCCTTATAAAATTTGACTGTGGTAACAGTCGAGAGGAGAGAAAATGAATTCGCAGTATGTTGTAGCCAAATTTGGCGGTACCAGTGTCGCTGACTTTGAAGCTATGTCTCGTTGTGCTCATATTGTTCGTGACAACCCAAATGTTCGCGTAGTGGTTGTTAGTGCATGTGCTGGCGTAACCAATCACCTTGTCACGCTCACTCAACAAAAAGAAGGTGAAGCCGGGCGCAAAGCAGTTGTGGCAGCGGTTGAAAACATACAGCAAGCGATTATCGATCAAGTATCTTTAGATGCTGATCTTGCTGAGGGTTACAAGCAAACCTTCAGTGAATTTGAAAGCCTTGCGAGTTTACCAGCACTTAGCAGACAGCAATGCGATGAAATGTTGAGTTTTGGCGAGCGTTTTTCTTCTTATTTGTTTACCCAAATACTACGTAATAACCAGGTTCAGGCGTCGCGCTTTGATGTTCGCAAGGTACTTAAAACAGATAATCAATTTGGTAAAGCGAATCCGAATGTCGCAGCGACGCGTGAAGCTGCGCAAACCAATTTGGTCGCGCTACTTGGCGATACAGTGCAAGTGACACAAGGGTTTATTGGTAGTGACCAATACGGTCAGACGACTACGCTTGGTCGTGGCGGTTCTGACTATAGCGCTGCACTGTTGGCTGAGGCAATTGATGCGTCAAGTGTACACATTTGGACCGATGTTGTTGGTATTTTTAGTACTGATCCGCGTTTGTGCGCAAAGGCTAGACCAATTCCTCGTTTGAGTTTTGATGAAGCGGCAGAAATGGCGACATTTGGTGCTAAGGTGTTACATCCCGCAACTATATTGCCAGCTAGTCGTAAAGGTATTTCAGTATTTGTTGGTTCAAGTCGTGACCCGCAAGCGGGCGGCACCTGGATTGAAAAAGAGAAAACGGCGCAAGCAGGCATTCGCGCTGTGACACAACGTAAAAACCAAATACTATTGACGCTAAAGAGCCCAGAAATGCTCCTTGCTAGCGGCTTTTTGGCTCGTATCTTCACCATTTTAAGTAATTACAATATATCGGTTGACTTAGTAACGACTTCGGAAATTAGTGTCGCGCTTACACTAGATAATGCGCCGAATGCTTCTCGGCCAGAGTTAGAACAAGCTTGTTTGGATGAACTTGGCGAGTTTTGTCATGTGACCGTCGAAAATAATCTTACTTTGGTGGCTATGATCGGCTCTGAAATTCAGTTGAAGAAGTGCCAACTTAACCTGATGGATGTGTTGTCAGAGTTTAATATTCGACTAATATGCCATGGTGCGAGCAAGCACAACTTGTGCTTTTTGGTTGAACAACATGAGTCAGATCAGGTCGTACAGTCAATTCATGCAAAATTACTAGAGGTTGCGTAAGTAGCTCCGTTGCCTGTGTTGCACTAATAAAAAAGTTGCATTATTGAGTTTGGGGTGGCACTTTGTTGATAACGTTTAGGGTTTGTTGACCTTTAAGTTTGTTTATCCCTAGGAGTGCCATCATGAATTATAAAGACGTCTACGAGTTTTGGTTTGTTGAATGCACAGAAGTTGACTGGTGGAAGAAGTCTGCGGACTTTGATCGCATAATAAAAAATCGCTTCGGTATTTTGCACCAAATGGCGTATCAAGGTGAGCTTTCGAGTTGGAGAGCGACACCACTTGGCGCGCTGTGCGAAATCATTATCTTAGATCAGTTTTCACGGAATATATTCAGAGACACTCCAGAGGCATTTGCCAGTGACCCTCTGGCGCTATGCCTCACTCAGCATGCCATTGAAAAGGGCTATCACCGCCAGCTAAACGACACTGAATTGATGTTTTTATACCTACCCATGATGCATAGTGAAAGTCGCATCATCCATCGCGCTGCAGATCATTATTTTCGTGACCTGCCTAATTATGATTTTGAAGTCGCGCATAAAAAAATTATCGATAGATTTGGTCGTTATCCCCATCGAAATGAAATACTCAATCGTGATTCAACAGAAGAAGAAATGGACTTTCTAGAGACCCCCAACTCGAGTTTCTAAGGTGTACCGAGAACCTCTCGCATTTTCAGCGGAAGTACGTATAATCGGCCGTCTACAAAAATAATGATTGATTACAGACATGGCTCATACGCGCGATGGATTTCAAAGCCGACTTGGCTTTGTGTTGGCAGCAGCAGGTGCGGCTGTTGGACTTGGCAACATTTGGGGATTTCCCACACAAGCTGCAAATCACGGTGGCGGTGCATTTTTACTGGTTTATTTTGCGGTGATTTTCTTACTCGCATTGCCTGCTCTTTACACCGAATTGTATTTAGGCCATCAGGCACAAGCAAATCCAGTCAAAGCACTTAAAACAGCCTGGCGTGAGCGCAATCCGAAAATAGGTGCTGCAGCGGGGTATATCGGCCTTGCTGGCGCTATCGTGATGCTAAGCTTTTACTCCATTGTGGCTGGATGGATGCTATCTCATGCACTTGATCCTCTTGCGCAAATGGCTGAATTAGATGTCGCACACCAGTTTCTGAGCGGTGACTCGATGCTTAGAAACTTTATCTTTACACCACTGATGTTAATTTTGACTGCGAGCATTATTCTCAAAGGGGTAAAGTCAGGCATAGAAGCCTGGTCGCGCAGACTTATGCCGTTGTTACTGGTATTACTGCTTTGCCTTATTGGTTATATGGCGACATTAGACGGCGCAGCAGAAGGGTTTAGAACGTATTTAGTTCCGGACTTTTCAAAAATTAGCGATCCTGATTTGATCATCGCGGCGATGGGGCAAGCGTTCTTTTCGTTGTCGTTAGGTGTGGGCTGCATGATGATTTATGGCTCGTACTTAAAACCGAATGAAAATCTACCTAAGCTTACATTTAGTGTTGCAATGCTAGATACCAGTGTCGCATTTTTGGCCGGTTTACTTATTATCCCTGCAATATTCGTTGCGCAGCAAAATGGTGTTCAAGTATTTCAAGACGGCAAATTAATCGGTGAAGGCCGGTTGATTTTTGCCATTTTACCTGAGCTGTTTGCTAATATGGGTGAAGTGGGGCTATTAGTAAGCCTGACTTTCTTTGTACTTATGTCGATTGCGTCAGTAACTTCTACCATTTCTTCAACAGAAATTCCGGTGTCGTTTTTAGTTGAAAATCATGGCTTTAATCGTAAGCAAGCGACCTGGTTGGTTACGTTGGTTATCTTATTAGCATCAAGCACGATTATTCTAAACTTTGATTGGCTGTTCGAGTTGGTGATCAGTCTATTCACGCAATATCAGCTACCATTGATGGGACTGTTCTACTTTATTACTGTTGGTTGGGTTTGGAAGCGCGGTAATCAGCTCCACTTAGAATCCCGTGGTGCACATTACTGGTTTGCTCAGTACGTTAGATTTGTTTGTCCAATCTTAATGACCGCGGTATTTATTAACGTAGCACTGGCAAAGTAGTGGCGATTTTTTAAAAACGGGAAGCTTTCGCTTCCCGTTTTGATTTTGAGAACAAGGCTCAGAAATCACGTGGGGAAACGAACTCCCCAGCTTGAATGCTCTCATAAGTTCGCTGCGCCAATGAATCTAAATTGGCTAAATCTTTTCCCATTGAAGCCAGTTGGTTTGTCACTGGAATAATATCGATATCTTCAACCCCAGAAAGTTGAGCTACCCTAGCAAAAGTATATGCGTGCTTATACTTTTCGTGTTTGTAAAAGATACTGACCAGAGATGAATAGACTTCTGGGTTAGGGGTATGGCCTCTCTTGTTTAGCTCTAATACACGGTAGAGAATATCGACGGTTTTATCGTCATCTACTTTGGCGTAAAACTCTGCGAGGAAAAGCTGAATTTCGGGATCGTTTTGAACTCTAGGGTCATCCTGCATGTTCAGTAGCTTGTTCATTGCTGTGCTATCACTGTTACGAGACCAATGATAATAAAGTAGGCCTGGGTGGTTACTGCCTTTTGTTTCATTGTAAATACGTGTCATTTCTTTTAGTGCAGTGAGATGACCTTCCACTCGTGAAGTGGTTTTTTCCTTTAACTTGATGTGCTCAATTTTGGCGGCGCGAGAAACACATCGGTTGTAGCTTTCTAAATTCTGCAACAAGTCATATTTGTTTTCGTCCGTCGGTGACTTGTATTCGTGATAGCGCGCGTAGATTAGCAACGCACGTTCGTCTTTACAGTGACTGTCTTTATTCAAGTCTTCACAAAAACCAGGCGTTTCGCTACACACTTGGTTCAAGGTTAGGGTGTCGTCGCAACCAGCAAGTAGTAACGCTGCAAAAACTAGCGACTTTTTAAACGCCATAGTTTGACCTCAATGATTTTTTATAATTATAGGGGGTTACGCCCGAATAAACAGGGTAGAGCTAATAGTTTATCAGTTTAACGCAATGAATTGTTCGGTAACAGTGGAGAATCACGGCAGTTTAAATTAGAATAGCCGTGCCCATTCGGGCTATCCGTTCAAAGAAAATTGTTTATTAGGCAGAAAAAATGACCTTATCTCACGAGCAAGAATATCAAAACAGCTGGCAAGAGCGTCAAGATTATGCAGAAAGCATGCAACCCCTAATCGGTCGTCTATACCGTAATAAAGGCGTTGAAATCTCTGTATACGGTCGTCCTCTTGTAAGCGCAAGCACCATTGATGTTATCAAAGCACACAAAACAGTAGCACGCTTTGAAGAGCGCAAACTACGTCTTCGTGAAAGCTTTCCATTCTTAGAAGTGATCAGCAAAATGGAATTGGCACCGGGTCGTGTTGACCTTGGTAAGCTAGCTTATGCCTACATTTATAAAAATGCAGGTGAAGGCCGCTCAATCGAAGAGTTTTTAAATGCAGAACTTGCAGAATTACTAAACCAAGGCGCACGTCCAGAACCTCGTGACGTTGTTCTTTATGGTTTTGGTCGCATTGGCCGTTTATTAGCACGCCTACTTATCGAACGTGGCGGCTCTCACGCTGATTTACGCCTACGTGCAATTGTTGTTCGCGGTGGTCGCGATGGTGATCTTGAAAAACGTGCAAGCCTTTTACGCCGTGACTCAATTCATGGTCCTTTCAATGGTTCAATCACAGTAGACCATGAGAAAGGTGCGATTAAAGCAAACGGTAACTACATTCAAGTTATCTACGCAAACTCACCTGAAGAAGTGGATTACACGAAATACGGTATTGAAAATGCACTTATCGTAGACAATACAGGTGTTTGGAAAGACGAAGATGGCTTAGGTAAACACCTTAAGTCAATCGGTGCGTCTAAAGTGCTACTTACAGCGCCTGCTAAAGGCGACATCAAAAACATCGTTTATGGTGTTAACAACGCAGACATTCAATCTGAAGACAAAATTGTATCTGCAGCAAGCTGTACAACTAACGCAATCACACCGGTATTAAAAGCACTTAACGACAAGTTTGGTATTAAGAACGGTCACGTTGAGACGGTTCACTCTTACACTAATGACCAAAATTTGATCGACAACTACCACAAAGCTGAGCGTCGTGGTCGTAGTGCAGCACTAAACATGGTTATCACGTCAACAGGTGCTGCGAAAGCGGTTGCTAAAGCACTGCCAGAGCTTGCTGGTAAACTAACTGGTAACGCAATCCGTGTACCAACACCAAACGTATCAATGGCAATTCTTAACCTAAATCTAGGTAAAGAAACAACCGCTGAAGAGCTAAATGAATTCCTTCGTGAGTCTTCACTTTACTCTGAACTGCGTGACCAGATTGACTACACAGCATCAACAGAAATCGTGTCTACTGACCTTGTGGGTAGCCGTTATGCAGGTGTAGTTGACTCTCAAGCGACTATCGTTGATGGCGACAGAGTAGTGCTTTACGTATGGTACGATAACGAGTTTGGTTACAGCTGCCAAGTTGTACGTGTAATGCAAGACATGGCGGAAGTAAAATTCCCGAGTCTACCTCGCTAACACGAAATTTACGATAAAAAGCCAGCACCAGCTGGCTTTTTTAGTTTTTGAAACAAATTGATTGTGGTAGGCTTGCAGAAATAGGCCAGCTACAATTAGCTAACAAAAAGTTATGTAATTACTTAGCGTGAACAGCAGTGCAGCATTACACCTTTGAAGTTGTAATATTGTTCTTAATGAACGTCAAGCTAAGTATGGTAACAGTGTATTTACACAACAGTTTTTAACTTATTTAGGGAAACCTATGCGCATTACGAGTAATTTCGATAGTGGTAATATCAAGGTGGTAAAAGCAGAATCACCTGCGGATATTCAGCTAGAAATCAATAAAGACAATGAGTCTGACTTTTTTCAATGGTTTCACTTTAGACTTGAGTCTACGCCTTTTTTAGAGCACAAAATTCATATCAACCAACTACTAAACTCAGCATACCCAGAGGGTTGGGATGAGTATCACGCGGTTGCATCTTATGATCGTCAAACTTGGTTCCGTGTGCCAACCCGTTACGAGAATGGCACATTAACTATCGATTTTGAGCCTGAATGTGCTCATACCTACTTTGCTTACTTTGCGCCTTATAGTTATGAGCGTCATTTAGACTTAGTCTACTGGGCTCAAGCCCACGATACATGTGTTGTAGAGACGCTAGGTCAAACGCTTGATGGCCGCGATATGAGTTTGCTCACTATTGGTGAGCCGTCAGATGAGAAGAAAAAGATTTGGATCACGGCGCGCCAGCATCCGGGTGAAACGATGGCTGAATGGTTCGTTGAAGGTCTACTTCACAAACTATTGGATGACGAAGATCCACATGCCGCGGCACTGTTGTCGAAAGCGGTATTTTATGTCGTGCCAAATATGAATCCGGACGGCAGCGTTCGTGGTCACCTGCGTACAAATGCAAAAGGCGTAAACCTAAACCGTGAATGGCAAACGCCAACACTTGAGAACTCACCTGAAGTTTATTATGTATTAAATAAAATGCATGAAACTGGGCTGGATATGTACCTCGATATTCATGGTGATGAAGCACTTCCGTACAACTTCGTTGCGGGTAGTGAAGGTATTCCGAGTTATGATGAACGTCTACAGCGTTTGGAAGAATCTTTCAAGGCGGCACTGTTAACTATCACACCTGAGTTCCAAGATGAATTTGGTTACGACAAAGATGCACCGGGTGAAGCAAATCTTACCGTAGCATCATGTGCTGTTGGTGAAGCATTCAAAGCTTTGGCCTATACCGTTGAAATGCCGTTTAAGGACAATGCAAATCTGCCGGATCCATACTTCGGCTGGTCAGACCGACGTTCATATCAGTTTGGTCAAGATACCTTAGCTGCAATCTTAAATGTTGTTGACGACTTAAGGTAAGTATAAAGACGGGTAATCGCCATTTAGATTACCCGTTTATTTTTGTGGGTTTAAAAGAACAACAAAATAATATTTAAAGCAAATTAATATTAAAAATAAGGTAGAACACCTCAACAGGGTGTAATAACAACAATAAAGGGGAATATTCGTGGATGCGTTAGGCAGCTTATTAGATAGCTTAGATGGAATGTTAGGTGGTTCACCTTGGTTCCCGTATGTACTGTTAGGGGTAGGTTTATTTTTTACAATCTACTTGAAATTTCCACAGATCCGATATTTCAAACACGCTTGTAAAGTCGTGACTGGAAAATTCGATAAGAAAGGCCTTGAAGGGGATACAACCCATTTCCAAGCGCTAGCTACGGCGCTTTCTGGTACGGTTGGTACCGGTAACATTGGTGGGGTAGCATTGGCAATTTCAATTGGTGGACCTGCGGCATTGTTTTGGATGTGGATGACCGCATTTTTTGGTATGACAACCAAGTTTGTGGAAGTGACTTTATCTCATAAATATCGTGTCCAAACTGATGATGGCACAATGGCTGGTGGTCCAATGTACTATATGGATCGCCGCCTAAACATGAAATGGCTAGCGGTTTTATTTGCGATTGCGACCGTAATCAGCTCTTTTGGTACAGGTAGTTTGCCGCAGATCAATAACATTGCTCAAGGCATGGAGGCGACCTTTGGTTTTGCCCCGATGGCGACAGGGGCAGTGCTTTCAGTTTTACTTGCGCTCGTTATTCTTGGCGGTATCAAGCGTATTGCTGCTATCACTTCTCGCGTCGTGCCATTAATGGCTGCGATTTACATTCTCGGTTCATTTGCGGTGATTTTTTATAATATCGAAAATATCGTTCCTTCGTTCCTTTCTGTATTTGAAGATGCCTTTACAGGTTCAGCTGCTGCTGGCGGCTTCTTAGGGGCTTCTTTTGCGTATGCATTCAACCGTGGGGTTAACCGAGGTCTGTTTTCAAACGAAGCGGGTCAAGGTTCAGCACCAATTGCGCACGCTTCGGCAAAAGCCGATGAACCAGTGTCTGAAGGTATGGTTTCAATTCTTGAACCATTTATTGACACAATCATTATTTGTACCTTGACGGGATTGGTTATTTTGTCATCGGGCGTGTGGACTGAAAAGTTCGAAACCCACTTTGAGCGCTCGTCTATGGTTATTCTAGACGGTAAGTATGAGGAGTCGAACCAACAAGATCGAGAAGCACTGTATGCTTACTTGAATGGTAAAAAAGAGCACAATGTCAAGCCTTTCAATGGTGAAATTGAGGTCGTACAGGGTAAAGCGGTTACAGAAAACTTTACCGTTATCCACTCGCGCTCTATTGGTGAGCAAGTGCGTTTTGGTATTACCGAGCGTCACAAGTACACAGGAACAGTGGAAGTGAAAGACGGTTTGCCAACGGACAATAGTATTAGTTTGATTGGGCACTCTCTAGTGCACTCGGCAGAGCTGACAACAAAAGCGTTTACCCGAGGTTATTTAGGTGAAAATGGTAAATACATCGTCTCAATTGGCTTGTTGTTATTCGCATTTTCTACTGCAATTGCATGGTCATACTATGGCGACCGCGCGATGATTTATCTACTTGGTAGCCGCTCGGTTATGCCATATCGCGTATTTTATGTTGCCGGTTTCTTCTGGGCGTCGTTTGCAGACACCACATTGGTATGGAAGTTAGCGGCAGTGGCCATTGTAGTGATGACCTTACCTAACTTATTTGGTATTTTACTACTCAGAAAAGAAATGAAATCTTCGGTTAAAGAATACTGGGAAGATTTCAACAAAGAACACAAACAGTGAGCGAATTTTAATTAAAATTATCTTGTCATTTAAGGACAAGAGTTCGCAAAGGTAGTAGAATAGGGCGCCTCACAGGTGCCCTTTTTTGTATTATGGAGAAGTAACACGATGGCAATAGCACAGTGCCCAAGCTGCGGTAAATCTATTTCCTCCAAACATAAGTCCTGTCCGCATTGTGAAACCAATTTAGCAGACTTTTCTCAAGAAGACAGAGAGAGAGCGGTCTCTAGAAATCGTGTAAAACGTCAGCAATCTGTAATGAATTATTCGTTTATTGCACTGATCCTAGTGCTAGGTGGATTCTTATATATCTATTGGCAGCAGCCTGAACCTAACTCGTTTGAAATGATCGCAAGCAAAAGCGCTATAGGCATTGGTGCGGTTTGGTACTTAATTAATCGAGTCATCCTCGTTATTTTGAAAAAGAAAAAGTAGTAATGAATGTAGATAGCTTAGTTCAAAATATTACCCCTGAAGTATTCGAGCGTTTGCAATACGGCGCGTCAACTGGAAAGTGGCCTGATGGTACGCCGCTAAGCGATGCGCAGAAAGAGCAAACCGTGCAGTTAGTCATGCTATATCAAGCAAAAGTAGCAAAGTCTAATGAACAATTCACCATCAACGAAAAAGGTGAGATGGTGCAAAAATCCAAACGCGAATTACAACAAGAATTCAAAGCCGACAACGAAATAGCTAGGTTCAGTGAAAATGATCTTTAAACACCTTTTTACACCGAAATGGAAACACCCTAAGGTTGATGTTCGCTCACAAGCAGTGGACAAGTTAGACTTGAGCAAAGACGCAAGTTTATTACACACGTTGGCACTAGAGGACGAGTCTGCGCAGATCAGAAAAAAAGTACTTACGAAAGTAAATGACCTTGGTCTTTGGTGGAAAGTTTATAAGCAAGATAGCGAGCTAAAAGAGCTTGCTGAGCAGAAAATTTCGAGTGCGGTCATTAACCAAGACACCGCGCTGCAGAGTAACATTCGTGAAGAATACATTGAACGCTATGCGCCAGCTAAGACACTTGAGAAAGTCGCGTTAATTGAAACCGATTTAGCAAATAAAGTTAAACTGCTTAAGCGCCTTGCGAACGCCACGTTAATCGAAAAATCGTTCAAAGACGGTGATGAAGCTCTTCAGATTGCCATGTTGGAACTGATTGCACAGCATTCACTCGAAAAGAGTGTCCTAAAAGCAGCCAAAGGTGAAGCGCTTACTTCTCTTAACGGATCACTGGAGCAGCAGCGATTAGCAAAAGAAATGCCTACTCAAGTTGCTGAGCAAACGCGAGTTGTGCTTGCCAAGTTAAACGCGCTAAGAGATAAGCAAAACTATGAAACTGTGAATGCGCAAGCACAGCAGTTATTTGCGCAGTGGCAAAGCATTGAGCTTAAGTGGTTAGATGCTGAAACGGTAACTGCACTAGATGCAAAGTATCAACAAGTAGCAGATAAATTAAACCGCCACCTCAATGAGTTACAAGTTAAACATCAAGCGCAGCAAGCTGAGTTAATGCAAAAGCAAAATGAAGCCCTAGAGGTCGCTGAATTAACTGCTGAACTTGAAGCCATTGAAAAATCGGTTGAAATTGCATGTAAAACACTAGACTTAGCTCCGCACGATGCACTGGTTAAACGCAGTGAAGTATTAAAAGGTAAGATAGCCGCACCGCAATATATCGCTGTTGAATCACTTGGTGAGTTCACCAGAAAACTGCAAAATATCGAGCGTGATCTTGCCGATTTGCCAGCACTTATTGCTGCAAGTGAAACCTTCAATAATGCCCTCTCAGAGTTGAAGGCAGTCGAAGTACCAACTTCGTTAGAAGCGCTCGATACCCAAATGCAAGAACAAAAAGACCGCTATGTTGCAGCGCGTAAAGCACTAGATTCACTGCCTAAGGTATTGCATAAATCGGCAAAAGCTGAGTTATCAGACACAAGCCATGTGTTTATGACAGCTGTTGAGCCGTTTAAAAATGAGCAAGAAAAAGCACTCAAAATCGCGAAGAAGAAAGCACGCGATGTTCAACGATTAATTGATCAAGGTCGATTTAACGTAGCATTTGGTGTTTTTAATGGTTTTATCGAGCATTTCGAGCTGCTTACACCAAGCTACAAAAAACAGCTCGAAAGTCAGCATGAAAGCTTGTCTAAAACATTAAAAGATCTTAAAGATTGGCAAAAGTATGCAGCCACACCTAAACGTGAAGAATTGCTTGCGGAGCTTGATATCAAACTGGCTGAGGAGTCGGTTGACCCCGTTAAACGTGCTGAGGAAGTAAAACTACTTAGAACACGTTGGAACGAACTTGGTCATGTTGAAACTGAACAGGAAAAGGCACAAGCAGCTCAATTTGATGAAAAAATTGAATTATTGTTTGTACCTTGTCGCGCTTACTTTGCGGAGCAGGAAGTGCAGCGTGAGCAGGCAAAAATTGCACGTGAAGCAGTAATTGAAGAAGTGAAAG
Organism: Pseudoalteromonas sp. Isolate6; assembly: GCF_022398435.1. NCBI lineage: Bacteria > Pseudomonadati > Pseudomonadota > Gammaproteobacteria > Alteromonadales > Pseudoalteromonadaceae > Pseudoalteromonas > Pseudoalteromonas sp. Isolate6. The sequence continues at coordinate 23,322 of NZ_JAKEVK010000040.1, forward strand.
TACTGCTTAGTACTTTGGATAACGAGGGTATTGATTGGCGAGAAGTTGAAGCACAATTTAATCGCCTAGCCAAAGCGTGGAAAAATGCTGGCAATGTGGATGCTAAAATCTATCAAAAGCTGAATTCGATTTATCGTGAGCATCATCAAGCAGTTTACGAGAAACTAAAAGCCTTCCATCAAGCTAATGCCGTTGAAAAGGCAAAGCTAGTTGAAACTGCACGCCAACAACTAGAGGCTGAAGATTTGGCTGCAGCTTGTGACTTATTGAAATCGTTGCAAAAGCAGTGGCAGCAAATTGGTTTTGCCGGTGCCAAGCAAGAGCATACCCTGTGGAAAGCATTTCGTGCCCATAATGATGCCGTGTTTGAAAAGCGTAGTGCACAATATGCCGAGCAAAAAGCACAGGAGAAGTCGCAGGAAGCCGAACAGCGTCAGCTGCTAGCAGAGTTCGACAACAAAGTCATCGAAGCGGTAACTCAAAATGAACTAGCTGCTATTCGTGATGAACTCAATACGTTTACTGTCGTGCCAGGACTGAAGCAAGAAAAGAATCGTTTATTGTCACAAGTGAAATCAAAATTAGATGATCTATTTTCTTCACAGCGTCGCGAGAAGTTCAATGAGCTGGTGGAAGCGGTAGAAACGGGCGGTGATATTCCGAGTTCTTGGCAAGGTACCAACAAAACCTCATTAAACACCGCTCAACTGCTGTTGAGGCTTGAGATTTTGACGAACCAGTCTTCACCAGAAGCACTGCAAAGCGAGAGAATGTCTGAGCAAGTCGCAATGCTTGATGCAAAACTCCAAGGTGAGGAAAGTAGCCTTGAGATCTACTTAATTAGTTATTTGGCTGAAGCAAGTGAGGCTGAACTTTCTTCTTCAAAAGACAGATTACTTAGTGTTTTGAATGCCTAATAACTTTTAATTAAACCCTTTTGGTGTCCACGTAAAGTAATCGCTTGTGTGGACACCCACCATTAGTCTGCATAAATCAAACTCTCCTCTTTCGAACATAAATTCCCTTCTTCATTAAGCTGAACCAACTGCCAGAAAGTATCACAGCAATTAGTTTTAATGTAACTCTACCCAATTTAGTACAGCTATTTCGTAGAATTTGTGCAGCCTCAAGATAACCAATTAGTGTCGTTGATAAGGAGTTGTTATATTTTGTCACAAGAGAGATTTTTTTGTTGATACACAGAGGGTTTATTTGTGATAATTTTAGGTAAGAACTGAAAATGGACATTACATGAAAAACTATAAGCTCACTTTACTATCATCATTTTTAACACTAACTCTGTCTGCATGTGGCGGTTCGTCATCGAATGATACAGGGAAAATTGGCGGAGGTACAAAGCCAGCTACTCAAACGATTTCACTTAACACTTACCAGTACCAGTGCGGGAAAGATACAGGTATCAGCACAGATATCGTTTTCCATGACGCCAATGGTAAACCCGTCGGTACTGCAAAAACAAATAGCAGTGGTACGTTTAATGGCGAGGTGCCTAAAGGCACGATGCATCTATCTGTAATAGGTGATGTGAAAGACAGAGACCTAGAAGAGTTTAAACAGATATATACAGAATTAGATATCTCACAGAGAAAAAACCTCGGAAACTTTTACTTCCAGAATTACAGCGAGAATTGCGGCTGTTCAGTATACAATATAGATAAATCTGAGTTAACCGGAGATTACGCCAATGCTAGTATCCGATATGGTTCTAGCACTTTCTTACGTGACTCGGTAACAATTTGCCCTGATAAAACTGAGCTATACATTACTGCAACCGCTCCCTTTATTAATCTTGGTAAAGCAGCCATTATTGAAGTTCCCACAGACAGTAATACCATTAAACTAAGTAACAGCGACTTTGTTTATGATGGTTTGGCAATTGAGCCTATTTCTTGGACTAATGCGGAATTTATCTCTACTCGAGGTTATCTAAAGAGTCAAAAGCGATATGTTTTCGGTAATGCCGTTAGCGGTCAGTCTGCAGATCCTATGTATATTTTTCCAACTCTTACTGATGTTAATTTCTTAAACCAGTATATTACCGAAAGTACTTCGGTCAATAGTGTCGACATCAACTTTTACATCCGTGCGCAAAATTCAGTTGGGAGTGATGGCAATTATGTACTCACGCAATTGCCTGAAATTTCGCCTAATCTATTTGATGATTTGCTCGCAGCATCCAACAGTTCAGGTACCAATTATGATTTCTCCTCAACCGACGAGCGCTTAGCACGCGCGCGTTGGGGATTTAGTTTTCTCGTTGATGATGCGGCTGAAACTAGGTTTGATTGGGACATAGAAGGCGGTATCCGTGGAGAAATCCCTGATCTGTCATTCGGAGAAGTCTTCCCCGAGCCTGAAGGTCAAGTAGACCTTGAAGTGTTATCTATCTATTTATATGGCTATGAAGGTCAAGCGGTTGATAATAAGTCTTTTTCAGCATTATTGGACGAAAAGTGGAATAATGGCCTTAGAGGCGATAGTAAATTTGATAATTTTGTATCTATTCAAGTCGTCGCGAATTTAGACACGGCGTATTAAGTTTATGTTTTTTTGCCTACTTAACAGTCTATCGTTAAGTAGGCCATTTCTTTTAGCTATTTTGATTGCTGAGCATATGTACGAGGTTGTTGATTTCTTCAATTGCAAGCGCTTTAGATCGCTTATGCCTGTCGTCGTCAAACTCTTGATACTCAGATGCGATTTCATAAAACGCCTCAGCACCTAAATATGGAGCCAGCTGCTCGATATGGCTACTTAGGTGGTTCAAATGATATTGTGACTCGCCCTTTTTAAATGCAAACTCGCCCCAAGATGACAGTAATACGAGTGTTTTACCTGATAAAATTGGTTCAAGCGGTTTATCACCTCGTGCTAGGTCAAAACTAAAGGTTTTATCAACTCGGATTGCCAGATCAAACCAAGCCTTTAGTACGGCGGGCATGCCATAGTTATACATAGGACTTGCGATCACGATAATATCCGCATTGACCACCTCTTTAATAATTTCGTCAGACTCAGCGAGTACTAAATGCTGCTCTTCGCTCAAAGCTCCTTTTGCAAATGCAGCCGCAATAAATTTTTCATCGATAAATGCAGGTTGTTTTACGGAAAGATCACGATGGATGATTTCTACTTTATGTGTAGTTTGACTAAAAGTATTTAAAAACTGCTCTCCCAACATTCTGCTTATTGATTGGTGTTGTGTTTCGTTCTCACTGTACTTTCTTACGCTGCAACTTATGTATAGAATGTTTTTCATGGCTTATCTCCAGTTGTATTATGTGCATTATTCTGTGCTTAAGTGAGCAATGTGACAACTGAGAAGAATCCATTCATAGATGAGATAAACTAACTTATAGGTTTGCGATGTTTACACACTTACCGTCTTTGAATAATGTAAAAACTTTTGCGGTTGCCGCGCATTACTTGAGCTTTAAAGATGCAGCACGAGCACTTAATATCACGCCCACGGCAGTGTCACATCAGATAAAATCTTTGGAATCACAATTAAGAGTCCAGCTCTTTGAGCGCAAAACGCGAGCAGTGCAATTAACGAGGCAAGGAGAGGCACTGGCAAAGGTATGTATTGACTCACTCAATAGATTAGATAATGCGTTTATAGAGTTTATGGAGCCAAAAAACGATTTACTGATTTCATGCTGTAATTCGTTTGCTGCACTTTGGCTTGCACCGAATATGGCTGCCATTAATCGCGCTTTTCCGAATCAAACGGTCACAATCTGCGCAAGTGATCAGCTAATTGACTTAGACAAAGAAAAGCACATTGATATCGCCCTACGCTATGGCAACGCTGAATCAAATTCTAATGAAATCCATCTTATCAAAGAGCAGATAGGGATGTACGCAAGCCCAAATTATCAGCCGCCCAGGCAAGGTAAACCGGTGTTATTTATTACCCATTGGCGAGATGAAAGTGGGCTTAAAAATATTCCTTGCCATGAACACATCGATGAAAGTTTGTATGAGTTACGCTATTTTGAGCAAGAGCACTTTGTCATGCAGGCAGCTGTGGCTGGGCAAGGCATGGCTTTAATGAGCGATGTATTAGCGAGAACAGCTGTTACGCAAGGGTGGTTGTATAAGCAGACAGAATTTAAAGCTTTTGAGGGTTACAGTTATTGGGTCAGGCAGACAACCCACCGAAAGAGCACATTAATTATGGAGCGCTTTACGGCTTGGTTGGCTGAAGCACTAGTTGAGGAAATAACAAAGTAGCAACCTAGTCAGTTGCTACTGCTTAAAGGATATTAGCAAATCCCAGTAATGTTACAAGGCTGTCCGGGACCCGGAGAGGATGCGAAAGTATCTGTCGGCAAACAATCATTTTGTTCTGTCGGTGCGTAACTGCTATCTGGTCCAACAGCACCTCCAGCGATGTTTGGTGTCATATTTGGTGCAAGTTGCTTATTTGACGTTAGTGATTTTAATGCTGTTTTTTTTATTGATAGTTTCATTTTATCTTCCTTAACTCTTGTAACCCTGAATTGGGTACCTCTCTAACGTTTCATAATTGTTGGGTATTGTAAATCACTTGTTTCTTTGTCGATATTGAAATACAAACTGTTTTTTTAATATGTTCTATACTTTCTTTAGGCTTAAGTCTTTATTCAAACAGTGTTTATCGTTTAGGTGGCGAGGCAATGATAAAAGCTCTACTCATTATTATATGGTTATTCTCATTTTCGTGCTTTAGCGCTGATTATACATTTGCCTTTGTCCCCCAGCAGTCTGCAAATAAGTTAGCCAAGAATTGGCAGCCTATTCTCGATTATCTCAATGATAAAACTGGAGATCACTACACTTTTAAGACCGCTAAAGATATACCCACCTTTGAAGCCCGAGTGCTACAACAAGAATATGATGTGGCATACATGAACCCCTACCACTTTGTAGTGTTTAATGAGCGGGCAGGTTATCAAGCTATCGCTAAGCAAAGAGATAAAATGATCAAAGGGATCATCGTAGTTAAAAAGGGAGCGGGTATTACTGACTTGTCACAGTTGCAAGGAGAAACGCTTGCTTTTCCGGCTCCCGCTGCATTTGCTGCAAGCATTTTGCCCCGTGGGGAGCTGATGAAACAAGGCATTGAGTTTACGCCAAAATATGTTTCATCCCATGATTCCGTTTATCTTAATGTGTCGAGAGGATTTGCCAAGGCAGGGGGCGGTGTAATGCGCACTTTCAACAATGCCGACCCTAAAATTAAATCGCAACTCGACATTCTTTGGACGACGAGGGGTTACACACCACATGCATTCGCCGTAAAAAAAGTAATGCCAGAAGACGCAAGGCAAAGATTAGTTGACGCGTTGCTCTCTCTTGAACTGACTGGAGAAGGAATTCGGCTACTCGAAGCTGTTAATTTCAAAGGCATTATGGCGGCGTCGAATGAGGATTGGCAAGACATAAAAGCATTAGAATTAGAAGCCTTGGTTGGTAAATAGTACACCGATTATTAAGAAGCGCCACGACTGAATGAAAAAAGTATCGTTAAGACTTAAAACTATGATTGGCACTGCCATTATTGAAGCGGTGTTGCTGAGTGCACTCATATTTGTGGTGATTGATTTTATGATGGAGTCTGCAAATGACGCCATGAATAAACGCGCAACAACGACCGCTAGTTTGTTTGCGAGCGCGACAAAGAATGCGGTGTTGTCATACGATTTAGCGACTCTAGATGCCTTTACCAATGAACTATTAAGTAACCCTGATATTCTCTATGTGAAAGTCATCGATGGTGAAAACCAAACTCTTTCTTTTGCAGGTAACGAGCGCTTAAAAGAACGTACATTTGAAGGTGATACGTTAGTTGAAACAGTTACCGACGGTATTTTTGATATTCATGCTGATATTGTTGAGGGTGGGACACTGTTTGGCACCATTCAAATAGGCATAGATATTGGCACCATAAATCGAGCTATGTCAGAGGTAAAACGCTGGACGGTTTCCATCGCGCTGTTTGAAATGGCGTTAGTTGCTATTTTCTCTTATTTTCTCGGTATATATTTAACAACCAATCTGTATATATTGAAAAGCCAAGCAAAATTTATTGCTAGTAATGTCAAAAATGGCGTATTTGATTTCAAATGGAAACCAATACAGAGCAAAGATGAGTTACAAGAGCTGTCTTTGGCCTTTGATGAGTTATCACAAACTTTAGCTGAGGAACATGAGCGTCGAGAACGATATCAACATGATTTGGTTGAGCTAAATAGAAACTTAGAAGAACTGGTAGCACAAAGAACAGAAAAGCTAAATCAACGAAATCATCAACTTGAGGCAACCAATAAAGAGCTTGAAGCAGCTCAACAGCAGCTCGTACACTCAGAAAAAATGGCCTCAGTAGGTCAGTTGGCGGCTGGAGTAGCCCATGAAATAAATAATCCCCTAGGATTTGTCACGAGCAACCTCGACGTGATGCGTCATTATCAGAGTGATTACGCAGAGCTTGCAAAACGTGCGATTCAGCTCGGACTTGAACCTGATACACTCACAGCGTTCAATCAGTTCGTTCAAGATAAAGATTTTACTTTTATTAACCGTGATTGTAACGAGCTTATTGATGAATCGATGACGGGGGTACAGAGAGTTTCTGCTATTGTGAATGACCTCAAACAGTTTTCAAGGACAGATACCGTTCAGTTGCAACCTTGCGATATTAATGCCTGTATAAAGACAACGTTAAATCTGGTGGAGAGTAAAATTAAATATCATGCAAAAGTGATCACACAGTTGAATGAAATCCCTCAAGTGCTTGGTAATCAAGGGAAACTAATTCAAGTGTTCACGAATTTACTGATCAATGCGGCTCAGGCACTGGAAAGTGAGGGAGAGATCAGAGTATCGACTAGGCTAGATCATGAGTGTATATTGATCCAAATACAAGATGATGGAATAGGGATCCCCGAAGAAATAAAAAACAAGATATTTGACCCATTTTTTACGACTAAGTCTATTGGTAAGGGGACAGGCTTAGGCCTTTCAATAAGTTATGACATAATTAAAGAGCATGGCGGCGAGCTTTTGGTGAAAAGTGAGGTTGGTGTCGGAAGCTGCTTCACTATTACACTGCCTGTCATGCTCTGAGCTCAAGTAAAGGTTATTTAACATTCAAACATGAAAATTGCCAGCTTCGTCTTTTACCTTGATATAATACCAATTGAATTAATTCTCTAATCAATTTGAAGGGTGAAATAGCATATTAGCTTCGTTAAAAATTTCTCATTTAGAACAACTAAATAGCAAAATTTTTGCCTTGCCTATATGGATATAGGTACCTTAGCGGTAGCAGGACGCGAG
>NZ_JAKEVK010000400.1:0-859 GCF_022398435.1 Pseudoalteromonas sp. Isolate6
ATCTATGGCAATTTGTTTAGGTCTTTCTCTGGGTCTTAGCGCAGGTAATGCCTTTGCTGGTCAAGAAAGTGAAGCGGCTTCAATTGGTGAACAAATTTTAGATAAAGCTAAAGATAAATTCGTCAAAGCAGCCGGAGGACAAATCTCCTCTTTGTTGATTGACGCATTTTTTGGCTCATCTGGTCCAAGTTACGTAAATTTGAGTGAAGAGAGTTTGCAAGCAATCCAAGAGCGCGTGCATAAAGAACTTGTTGGAGTAGCTGAGTACGAATATATTTCTGATTTAGAATCAATCCAATTAAGTATGCGATACTTTAATGACACTGCAAGGAACAATACTCCAGATATTGGAGTGTTGGGTAGTTTATTGGTGGATTCGGATCGTCTGATCACACACCAAGCTCTTAATAGCCAATTTAACGAGCAGTATTTCTATATGGCTGACACCTTAGCACTTGCATCATCAATAAACTTATCTATTTATGTGGAGCGGCACCTACAAGGATTCATAAACAAAAATGCGGTACGAGCAAGAGCGCACTATCTAGCTAATCGCCTTGAGAATTTTTTAGTTGCTAAGAAAAGAGCTGACTTACCTTTAGAAGAAGAATGCGAGCGAGTAAACGATCAAAGTGATCTCTATGATCACATAGTATGTAAACTCATAGATCCTCATGGTAACTCTCAAGCTAGGGCTGATTTGTATAAATCCGATTATGGTGATTATTACGATGAAGAGAAGCGTGAATGGGAGAGTAAAATGCAACAAACGAGAGCGATTTATTATAGCGATAGGTTTTCAGAAATTGAAGATGTTATTTCTAAGCTAAGAAATTTCTAAAATTAAGCTACCAAGAGT
>NZ_JAKEVK010000401.1:0-834 GCF_022398435.1 Pseudoalteromonas sp. Isolate6
AAACTGAGGAGAGGGTAGTTGTGAATTTATTGTTTCATTCACATTGGTTTACATTGTGATGTTTGAAATGGTATTCCAACCGAAGTTGGAGTGGCACTGACGTTATCTAGCTAGCCATTATCAGTGCCAAACTGGGTCTTAGATTTCGCTAATGATGTCTTCGATTGCGAGGCGAGATTTAGGTAATTTAGCATTAAAATCACCTTCGTCTCGATAGCCCAATGCGACAATAGCAAGAGCGTCAAAGCCTTGCTCAGTTAACCCAAGCTCATTGCTGAGAATATCGGCGTCAAATCCCTCAATTGGCACAGAATCTATACCTAGTAATGCAGTGCTTAGCAAAAATTGCCCAAGATTTAAGTAAACCTGTTTGCCAGTCCATGCTTTGATTGCTTCATCGCTGGTTTGATTTAAGCCGACAAAATAGCGACGGCCATTATTCATTTGTGCCTCAATCTCAGAGCCTTTTTCAAATCGGCCATCGGCACTTTCTTTGGCAAGCACTTTATCTAAATGCGTATCATCTATATTTTGTTTTGCAGCAAATACAACAACATGTGACGCGTTAAGTACTTTTGCTTCATTAAATTTGTAATTCTCTTGTGTGCTTTTAGCCACTTGAGTTTTGCCTGCCTCAGTACTTGCGATGACAAAATGCCATGGCTGAACGTTGGTACTAGACGGGCTTAGTCTTAGCGCCTGCTTGAGTAAGTCAATATCTGAATCACTAATTTTTTTATTAGGATCAAAGGCTTTTGTGGAATAACGATTGTTAATTGCATCGCGTAATGTGTACATATCAGACTCCTAAAATTGCTTTAAAGACATAATATG
>NZ_JAKEVK010000402.1:0-833 GCF_022398435.1 Pseudoalteromonas sp. Isolate6
CGTTCAACCTTCGACATTCTTAATGAACACATTAATCAGCTATGCCATGAATTAACAGAAGCTGATATTAAAAAGGCAACTTTTTACGAACTACCAGATATAAAAAAACAAGATGAAGAAACCGCTCCAACAAATATAACTGTTAAAAAAATAGAAGGCGAAAAAGCACTCTCTAAATGTTTAGATGCTTATCGCGACCTCTATTTAAACGACCGAGAAAGCGGAAAGTTGTTGCAAAGGTTTCCTGGTCTTTTGTTAGTCAATGACCCTAAAGAAGTTATCAAGTCTAGGGTGAATGCAGTGAATCTTGCCAAAGAAAATTTTAAAAATGCTATTTTGGAAATTTCTAACAATGATGCCAGATTCGAAGCTGTTCATAGTGCAGTTCCTAACTTAATGACTTTAGCTGCCTATCGAAAAATACATAGCGAATCCGAAGCTCCCTATTCCGTTCGATTTACTTGGATGAAAAAACATGCAACCAGAGTTTTGAGTAAAGAACTTGCTATGGAGATGTTGAATCGCTCTTCACTTTATTCAAATCCAAGAATGATAGATCAGGAAAAGTGGCAACAGCTTGTAGAACAAGAAAAATATAGAGTTTCTAGTCTATCAGAAAATGCAAAACTCAGAATTAGAAGGCCAACCCGAGTAACACCTGAGGTGAATGTAAGATATACAGCTCAGAATCGCTATCATGTGAGTGCCGCACTTCCATTTATACTCTTTAACCCGAATCCAGACACTAAACTTGGAGAGCTAAGTCATTTTACACAAAAAGATGATCATCCAAGAAAGCGAGAGTACAACTTTCTAGTCGATAGAATTTATTT
>NZ_JAKEVK010000403.1:0-820 GCF_022398435.1 Pseudoalteromonas sp. Isolate6
CCTAGTCTCAAGCGCCTCTTACTGGCTTGACTAGGCTTATCGCAAGTTAGTACGTCCTTCATCGCCTCCAACTGCCAAGGCATCCACCGTGTACGCTTAGTCACTTAACCATACAACCCAAAATGGTTTGTATCGTCAAAGACAGTTTAACTTCGCCAGAAGTTAATATTGAATACTAAAGTAGACGCTAATTAATCATCGAAATGATTAATCGGCATTTTCTTTCGAAAACTCGATAAATAACTTTATGTTATCTATCAGAATTTAATTTTTCAGCTTTTCCAAATTTTTAAAGAGCAAGAGAATAACTTCTCAGAGTTAAAAACTCTCAGTTACTTGAACCTGAGTAAGAGTGTTTATCTATAAGAAGGAGTAGTAAAGTGGTGGAGCTAAGCAGGATCGAACTGCTGACCTCCTGCGTGCAAGGCAGGCGCTCTCCCAGCTGAGCTATAGCCCCACATTACTAGGATAACATTGTTTGTTTTTTACCTATCTTTGCTTTCAGGCAAGGATTTTTGTGACGAACGTTTAGTTTGCTAAACGAGTCGCAAAAAGACGCAGCATCAAAGCAAAGTGGTGGGTCTGAGTAGACTTGAACTACCGACCTCACGCTTATCAGGCGTGCGCTCTAACCAGCTGAGCTACAGACCCAAACAATGTTTGTGTTCTCTAATTCTAATCAACAATCATCTGTGTGGACACTTCGAACAAATAAGTTCTAAATCGTATAAGGAGGTGATCCAGCCCCAGGTTCCCCTAGGGCTACCTTGTTACGACTTCACCCCAGTCATGAATCACTCCGTGGTGAACGTCCCCCCGA
>NZ_JAKEVK010000404.1:0-813 GCF_022398435.1 Pseudoalteromonas sp. Isolate6
CCATAGCGTTTTGGAACCACCTGACCCCATGCCGAACTCAGAAGTGAAACAAAACAGCGTCGATGATAGTGTGGGCTTCCCATGTGAAAGTAGAACATCGTCAGGGCCTTATTAAAGAAACCCGTTGCAGCAATGCGACGGGTTTTTTGCTGTTTGGGGCATAGAGATTTGAGATATAAAACCTCGCGAGGTAAACTCGCTCCTACCACAGCATCAGCACTGAGCAGCGTGGTCGGAGGTGGTTTACCCGCCTAGCTATTAGGCTTCCCAAACAAAAAGAATAAAACATCCTAGTTCGTAGCGAGCTAGGGCCTTATTAAAGATCGCGAGGTAAACTCGCTCCTACCACCACATCAGCACAGAGCAGTATGGTCAGAGGTGGTTTACCCGCCGAGCTGTTGGGCTTCTCAAACAAAAAGAATAAAACATCCTGGTTCGTAGCGAGCCAGGGCCTTATTAAAGATCGCGTGGTGACCTCGCTCCTACCACAGCATCAGCACTGAGCTGCATGGTCGGAGGTGGTTTACCCGCCGAGCTATTAGGCTTCCCAAACAAAAAGAATAAAACATCCTTCTTCGTAGCGAGCCTGGGCCCAATTAAAGGTCGATTAACAGCATTCATCCATGATTCTAATCGACATTAGTACATCCATGTACGTCAAACCCGTTGCAGAGATGCGACGGGTCTTGATGCCGCGTGCGAAAACTTAGCTGAGATTGTGCGAAAACTGCGAAAATTCTGGTTTTCAACATGTAAAAAGCGTTTGTATATAGTGAAACCATTTTAAATCTGTATACTAAATAAATTTCAAAG
>NZ_JAKEVK010000405.1:0-807 GCF_022398435.1 Pseudoalteromonas sp. Isolate6
CCCTGTTAAACAATATTGGGATCCGCTCTTGTACCTTTTTCAACTTTTCAGCCATTTCAGACTTTTTATTTAAATTGCAACGCAGCATTAATTTCGAAAATTTAAAAACAATTCGATGAAAGATGATATCGAGGAAAGAGCTTTTCATTGGGCCATAATTAAAATGTCTTATATAATCTTCACACTGTTCACTTCTTGTGTTATTCCACTTTTCATTAATAACTTCTAACCCATCACAGCCTTTTGCAAAGTGAATTACATGGCCGTTTTCTCCCCAACCCACGGTATCTATGTCTGAAACAGGCTCATGGATTGCGTTAATGATTTGATCTAACCACGCAATAGACTCAGAGCATGATTTCATTAACATCACTCCTGAGTTTAGCTTGCCGCTATATCCTTTCGCCATAAACAAAAATTTATCTGGTTTTACTAGACTTGCCAGTTCAGGACAATCATTTTGAATGTAGGCATCAGCATCAACAAATAAGACGTATTGGTAACCGGCTGTCAATGCTGCGCGTAATAAGTACAACTTGAGCCAACAACACTCAGCACCAAGATTTGTCACCCACGGCTTTTCAACAACAATATATTCGTATCCCATTTTTTCCGCATATCTGCGCTGACTCTCAAGATGGCGGCGATATCTAATTTGGTACCCGTTCAGTGCTATGCTGAATATAAGTGTAGTATTTTTGCTTGCCATAAAGCCTCCTGTTTACTGTAACAGGCAGTGCAAATACTGCTCCAGCAATTAGTCCTAAGTAACACCTAGCAAAAATAAAATTCATAAACATATGATTT
>NZ_JAKEVK010000406.1:0-793 GCF_022398435.1 Pseudoalteromonas sp. Isolate6
CAGTATTGTTATGCAATTATTGCGTTGTGTCAAACCAATCTTCCTTCATTTTCGATTAGAGAAACCAACACTTTCTATTTAACTTGAGTTCAGGATAAGTAAAGATCTAACTCATTGCTTTAACATCACTTTAAGTAATTTTCTCATCTAACCAAAGAGTTGCGGGGCAACATCGCTTCCACGTGCTGCTCTGGCTAAGGTACCTACCTCCATTCGGCAAGGCGATTTACGCACCAATAGCTGGCTGCTAAAAGCGATGAAAGGAGCTTTTCCTGAGGCTGGGAAAATAGAGAAATTACTGAAGCATTAACTGCTTGCTCTCTGGTTAAGGTGGGAAGATGAAGTATAGGAGCAAAGATTAAACGCTTGCAGCGAGAGAAGGTCTCTCGCTGCATGACGGTTAATTAATGACCTGTCTCATAATCAATATGAGCAGAGTTTGTTGTCTCGTAAGTACCGTCAGTGTATAGAATAGTTGCCGTAGCATTATATTGGCGATAAGCGCGAATAGTCATATAACATGTTGTGCCGCCAGAACAGCTCGCATCACCGTTCCAAATCACTTTACTGATCGGTTTTGATGCGTTAGCAATGTAAAATTTACCGCTAGTCGAGTTACCAAAAGAAAAGTCTAGTCCAGAGCAGTGATTACTTCCATTTCCCCATACGTTTCCGCCTGATTTAACATTCAAAGAGCATCGTAAATCAGCTGCCTGAGAATCAAGTGACAATGTACCGAGTAAAACTAGTGCTGAAGCTATTAATGTTGTTTTCATTATTATTTCCTTTAATC
>NZ_JAKEVK010000407.1:0-765 GCF_022398435.1 Pseudoalteromonas sp. Isolate6
GTGAAATAGCATATTAGCTTCGTTAAAAATTTCTCATTTAGAACAACTAAATAGCAAAATTTTTGCCTTGCTACTAAAGCTATTTCCCCGCTTCAAGATAGATCATTTACTTAATACAACTGGTATAAATGTGCAGATTTGCCAAAACTTAGTGAATAAACTGCTCTGGTTACTAGAAGACCTTGGTTATCTCTTATGGTGAGTGTCGATGAGCTAATCACGTAAACATCTAAGCAGAATAAGTGCCACAATACTGTGGCTATAAATAGGGGGGCTATAGTGTCAGGTAGTGCGTTAACTATATAGAGCTGCCATAAAATGACATCATGAAGGTCGATTTAATCATCATTTCGTGCGGTTTATGGACGTTTCGCTTTATTTTTGCTCGAACAAACGTTTTTTCGCAACTTTCTTTAAAAAAAGGGTTGCACTAAAATCGGATCGCCCTATAATGCGACCCCACTGACACGGGGCGCTACGCTGAAAAGCAAAGCAGCAGCGAGTTAGCGTCAAGTAAAACTTAAGTTCGAAACTTCTGATAAAGAAATTCAAAATTAAGTGTTGACAAAAAATTGGGAATGCTTAGAATGCACATCCCTCGAAACAACGAAATGTTTCGAAACGTTCTTTAAAAATATGAAGCAATCATCTGTGTGGGCACTCGTACAGATTGAGTTCTAACAGCAGATTCTAGTTCGCTAGATGACGCAAACAAATTTAGAGTCTCAATTGAACTGAGTGACCAACAGAATAAACATAGTTTAT
>NZ_JAKEVK010000408.1:0-748 GCF_022398435.1 Pseudoalteromonas sp. Isolate6
AATATAAATACTGCAATTAATTTAGTTGAAGCCGACGGTGAACTACCAAAAGAAAACTGGCTAGTTCTTCAGCGTGCGATATATTATTCATTAAATCAGCCAGAAAAGGTAGCGGATGTTTTAGAGAAAATGGTTACCCTCTATGACAAACCACAATACTGGATCCAACTTGGTGGTATGTACGGTGAGATAGGTGCCGAGAAAAAACAGCTTGCAACATTTGAAACTGCGAAGCAAAGGGGCTTTATAAAATCAAAGTCGGATTATATGCAGCTTGCTCAAGTTTATTTAATGAACGCCTTGCCTTTTAAAGCAGCGGAAGCACTCGATAACGGAATAAAAGCAGGTGTCGTTGAAGACAGCGCCAAAAACCTAACTTTTATCGCAGAAGCGTTCGTTCAAGCAAGAGAAGATAAAAAGTCACTACCTTTCTTCCTAGCAGCAACTGAAAAAGTTGAACATGGCAATTTAGATCAGAGACTTGCAGAGATCTACTTAAATCTTGAAAAGTATGATGAAGCCGCAGATCACGCCCGACTTGCTCTCAATAAAGGCGATTTAACGTTTGAGTCTAACGCCTATGTTGCACTTGGAATGGCACAGTTTAACCTGCAAAACTTTGATGCTTCTATATTGGCATTCGAACAAGCTGAAAAGCACAAAAAATCAGCAAACCTTGCTAAACAATGGATTAAATATGTGAAGCGAGAAAAAGTTCATGCTGAAACATTAAAACAAGCTCTATTAT
>NZ_JAKEVK010000409.1:0-732 GCF_022398435.1 Pseudoalteromonas sp. Isolate6
CACTTAACCATACAACCCAAAATGGTTTATTACTTTGAGGTGTATGTGTCAAAGACAGTTTAACTTCGCCAGAAGTTAATATTGAATACTAAAGTAGACGCTAATTAATCATCGAAATGATTAATCGGCATTTTCTTTCGAAAACTCGATAAATAACGTTACGTTATCTATCAGAATTTAATTTTTCAGCTTTTCCAAATTTTTAAAGAGCAAGAGAATAACTTCTCAGAGTTAAAAACTCTCAGTTACTTGAACCTGAGTAAGAGTGTTTATCTATAAGAAGGAGTAGTAAAGTGGTGGAGCTAAGCAGGATCGAACTGCTGACCTCCTGCGTGCAAGGCAGGCGCTCTCCCAGCTGAGCTATAGCCCCACATTACTAGGATAACATTGTTTGCTTTACCAAACTTCTTATTGAGGCAAGGCATTAAGTGAGGACGTTTAGTCTTTCCTAAACGACGAGCTTAATAACGCAGCATCGGCAAGAAGTGGTGGGTCTGAGTAGACTTGAACTACCGACCTCACGCTTATCAGGCGTGCGCTCTAACCAGCTGAGCTACAGACCCAAACAATGTTTGTGTTCTCTAATTCTAATCAACAATCATCTGTGTGGACACTTCGAACAAATAAGTTCTAAATCGTATAAGGAGGTGATCCAGCCCCAGGTTCCCCTAGGGCTACCTTGTTACGACTTCACCCCAGTCATGAATCACTCCGTGGTGAACGTCCCCCCGA
>NZ_JAKEVK010000041.1:0-30595 GCF_022398435.1 Pseudoalteromonas sp. Isolate6
ATTTATACATATAACCTTAATACTCTCATTGATATTGGTAAAAGTGGTATGAGGGAGTATGACCAACAACACTAGTGCAGTTGCTCCTTGGCTAGGCTATACAACACAAGAATATAAACTGGTGCAACGATTGTTAAATGCAAAGAAAGGGAACGTTTTAGGCTTCGAAATTTTGGATGATGTTCAGGAGCAGTCCGACAAAAGAACTGTTCTTGAGCAAGATAAAATTAGCATAGCTCGTAGGATAGCACTCTGCCGCTATTCACACTTCTATATTGGTTACTTGTCAGCTATCAAAATTAGCTGACAAGTAAAGCTAACCTCACTGAGCGGTGGCTAAAACGTCCCCTTTTGCCAAAGCACTTGCCCTTGTTCGCCAATCACCTGTATCCGATGCGCTTCTGTCACCGATGGCCACTCCAACCTTTTCAGCTGCTGGGTTATCACTTCATCTGGGACGACTCGTGCTCTTGCTCTGTTATTTTGTCGAAGTTGTACTTCACCTTGTTGAAATACGACTAACGTCACGAGCGCACCGTAGTCACACCCTAAATCGCAAAGTATCTTACGAAAATCTTTTCGCAGGTTTGTCGCATCCCACACAACATTTTCCTTCGCTGCTAATGCTTTTTTCAGCTTTTGCTTGGCGGCTTGTAGCACCTGACCACGGTTTTTTTGACTCGCGGAACGACCGTTAATCTCGCCTCTTAGTTCATCCAAAGAGACCAGTGTAAATCCTTGAAGATGCTTTGCTATCCAACTGGATTTACCGCTCCCACTCGCTCCACACATGATATAAAAATGACCATAGTGCTTTGCCTGTTGGTAAAATTTGATAGGAGCTTCTTCAGGAACTGTAATTTCGCCAAAAGCCATTTGTCTAACTGTATAAGCAGTAATGAAGCACTGTTCTTCAACAGTTGGGTATCGCGATATATTAGCAAGCAGTGATTCAGCCGGATCTGCAACTGACCAAAGCTCATATTCTTGAGCAAACATTTTAAACAAGCTCAGCAGTTCAATTTGGATATCCTGATCTGGGCAGATACGACCTCGCATATCTGCAACTTCGAGCCAGTAGAGCATCTCGAGATCAGCATTTAGCGCTAAATTAAGATATTCACTGAAGCCTTTGTTTTTAACTACCAATAATTTGGGCATTTGATGAAAACCGACTAATGCCAAAATCGTTTGAATAGTCTGCATTGGCAACGGTAAGTCAACGAGTCTACTTGCTAGGTAACTCATCCCGATCGCCTCATGCCTCGGTGCAACAATCCGCCGTTGACCATCAATCTCCTTCGCTCTGGTCACGACAGGCTTGGCGATATCATGCAACAGCGCAGAGAGTATCAGCACCTGCCTTCGCTCCCCCTTTATATGAGAGGCAGAACTCTGCAGCAATGTATAAAGTGCTTCCAATACCATATTAGTATGAATGGCAACATTACCTTCCTCATGCCAAATAGTATCTTGTGGTGTTACTTCAAGTTCGTGCAACAGGGGAAAGGTTTCCCCCAACTTGGCTAAGCACTCTGTAAAATCAGGCTGATGTTGCTCTGTGAGCAAAAGCAACCAATCCGCTACTTTTTTCTTCGCTAACATACAGTGTTACTCCTCCATGAGTTTGTTTGGTGTAATAACGCTATGCATCCAATGCTTATCCGACACAATATGATCTGAGCGCACCCATTTGGCAACACAATTAGCAAACTCATCATAATGGAAGGCATCAGCCACTCTGACCACATAGCCTTCTTGTAAGTTTGTATCTACAACTATACTTTTGATGGTTTTTTCGCACCATGCCCCACGATAGAGCACCTTTGGATTATGCAGACCAAGCTCATTAAAAATAGCTTGGCTATCATCCCAACTTAAACACTCGTTACTCGCGTTCCACACAGAAAAAGCGAGGAAGTAGCTAGGCAACTTCTGATAATGAATGGCGTGCTTTGCATACAAGTTTTCACCACAGATACGCCATCCTTTTGGAATCTTTAGACCTATTTGAGCCTGTAGTGCTTTTACCCAAGAGCGAGAAGGATGATAACGACTGTCGAGTGATCGTGCATGCATATAATCAGCATACAAAGTGGTATTTTCACCATCCATTTTTTCGGTCACGACTACTTGTTTGTTTTTAAAGTGCTCCGTGTTGGCACACCTTACATCATCACTTGTGATCCCTTTTGACCACACCAAGTGCGGAGTTCGAGGATATTTAATTCTCATCTTAGTTGCTCCATTTTTAAAATTAAAAAGCCAAGTTGGTACTTGGCCGCAAAATCAGCAATTAATAGCGACAAAACGACTTATTGTGTTCTCAATTGCTTGTTCCCGATGGAATTACATTGCTCTATCCTCTTCCTTACAATCTTATTAACACCCGAAATGGGCAGAGCTAAATCACTAAGATACTCGCGACGCTGTCTTGTAGTAGCGTCACTAGCTCGTCATCCATAAATTGATATTCGTCAGGAATATCCAATACTTGAACATTTTTATAGCGCAATAGATTGGCGTATTGTGCACGCAGCCGCGATTTATGTTTTTCTTCCATGACTAAAATAATATCGGCCCACTCAATATCACTCACCTTTACACTGCGACGTGCTCTTGGGCTTGTGCCTGCCGATCTCACGCTAATACCCGGATGATTTTTCCAGATACGCTCAGCGGTTGGACTGCGCCATTGGTTGCGACTACAGATAAATAACACATTAGTTGTCATGCAGAGCTCCTATATTAAACGGCACCCTTGGACTGAACTGGTTTCCTTTAAAAGTATTTTTAGGATTACCGCGTTGTAGCGCCTGATGCTGCTGCCACCTTGCTTTATCACGAGCCATTTCCTCAGCATCTGCCTGCGCGGCCAATTTCTGTAGTAATAACGCCTTTGCAACGCGCTTATTGGCATGCTGACTACGTTCACTCTCCACTCGCACACTCAATCCTGATGCAATATGCGTCGCTCGTACCGCTGAGTCTGTGGTATTAACATGCTGCCCACCAGCTCCTGACGCGCGACAAGTTTGATAGCGAATATCGGATGCCATTGCGACTTCATCTATCTCGGCCATGCTGCCGCTAAAGAACCAATTTTTCCGTTTATGTTTGGCACGAAATGGGCTCTGGCACACCCACAACTGCGGGCCATGCCAATACTCGGCAAGCGCTTTTGCGTCACTCGAAAGCTGTAGCAATACGGACTTCATGCAGCCTTTGTGTTCATGCATTTCTTGCGTTAACACGGTACATTCTGCGCCTATTGCTTTAGCTTGTTTATCGACTAAGTTGAGCGCCAATGCAACGGCTTTCCCGCACTCTGCTGGGCCTTGACCGGCTGAAAGTTGCAACAAGATCATGACGAACAGCTCCCGTTGGTTTTAAATGTCAGCACCGGACGCAATATGGCGATCACTTCTATCAATCCAGCGTCAACCAAATCACTGACAATGGTTTCACACTTTTTATAAGCCTGCGGCGCTTCATCGTACAGCAACCCCTTATTGCCACAGATCACACGACTCCCCAATGCTGTGCGATAAAGGTCTTCACGTTTATATTTGTGACTCAAGCGGCTTTGGCAGTCACCTCGCTTCCACTTTCGACCAGCACCATGAGCCAAAGAATATAAACTGGCCGTCAACGCAAGCGCATTGTTTATAGGCTGAACCAAATAGCTATAGTCTCCTCGTGAACCGGGGATCACGACAGCACCTTTATCACTTGGGGTCGCACCTTTACGGTGCAGCCAACCTGCGCGACCATCAATAACTTTTGGGCACACAAGGTTGTGATTAACATCTAGCGTACATTCACCATCGCTACGAATGGCTGAGAGAAATCTTTTTGCAATCAAAAAGCGGTTTAACTCAGCCCAGCGCACCGCTTCATCATGGCGTGCCAAATAGTGTGAACTTTCACTCTCTTGAGCCGCTTCAGCCAGCAAGCCATCATGATTAAAACGCGCAATATGGTCGACTAAAATGGCTTGCCCAAGCCCACGCGAGCCTGAATGTACCAGCAGCTGTAAATACTTTTTATCAAGACCAAGCGCAGTAAACGCGGCTTCATTGTAAACACGTTCCACCGCTTGAAACTCGGCGAAATGATTACCGCCGCCAATCGTACCCAGTGCACTTTCAAATAATCCAGCTGAAATATCACGATGTGTCATTTCAGCTTGAACAGTCTCTTGCCAACTTGCATCGAGCGGTTGCTCGATGTCTTCTAGCCGTTTAGCAAACTTATCGACATTAACTTTGGCAACCTTTGTGGTGGTTTGCCACAGCGCCATTCCACAGCCAATATCGTTTCCGACTAACGCAGGATACAGTCGGCCCAGGCTAAAAAATGCCGCGCCGATTGGATAGCCACGCCCCGGGTGCAGGTCAGGCATACCTGCAACACGATGCATACTGGCTAGTTCAGCGGTTTTTGTAAGTTGTTGGATCGCAGCGCCTTCAATCCAAGTGTCTTGAGATGCAAATAGACACACGCGATCAGAAATTTGTTGGACGGATCTGCCCATAGTTACCAATACCTTTCAATGAGGTTTAAAAATAATTGTGTATTGGCAGGTCTAGAATGGCTTAGTTATAGCAATCAAATGTTAGGTTGCATAGGCAACACAAAATCGCTAAATACAGCTTTCGCAAACTAGGAAATATTTATTCGCGCTCGCGAATTACAGAGAAAGACCTGCAAAGGATAAAATTGTATGTGTCATGTTTTTCTCTCCTCTACAGTGAATGAATGGTTAGAATCGCGGCAAGTGTAAACAGTTTGGGAACGTAATGCAACTTCTGACAGAAATTACACCCTTTCTGAGTATTGGGAATTTTCATAAAGGCGATATACTGAGATGGAGTACAACAATAAAAGGAGAATGCCATGCCAGGATTACCAGCTGCACGGATTTCAGATATGCATGTCTGCTCTATGGTAACAGGCACCGTGCCACATGTAGGTGGACCAATATCAGGCCCCTCGGTGCCTAACGTGCTAATTGGAAATATGCCTGCTTCTGTTGTTGGCGATATCGCTGTCTGTGTTGGTCCACCAGATACCATAGTAAAAGGCAGCACCAGTGTGCTTATTAGTGGCAGACCAGCGGCGAGAATGGGTGATACCACCAGCCATGGTGGCAATATTGTGCTGGGAATGCCAACCGTACTAATTGGCTAACAGACGCCGCGTAAACGTAGCTTCAACAAGCGAATGCCTTTCAAGTGAAAGGCATGTTCAATTAGATTTTCAATGACAAGCCTTGATAGTCTTTCAATGGGAAGCCTTTCATCGAGCCATGTCGCTGCAGCCATTCAGTTAATATTTTCATCCATTGGAAGCCAAGTTTAAAATTCCAAATTGGATTAAATAGCGGCACATAGTCCATTTGTACTAATTGTGCCCGCAGCGTTATCACATCCTGCTCGCTTTCCATAATCCAAATACGAGAATCGGGAAAATACACCACGGCCTCATAATCCAGCTCATCAACCATAGGTCGACCAGCTTCATCACTGTGGTGAACCATCCACCCACCACTGCCCTCATTCATACAGCCAGTGTTGACGCGTACCGCTATTTCTTCGATCAATAGAGAAAGATTACCGGTGTGGGGACCTTCTTGGCGGCTATATTCATCAAATGTGCGAATAAACTTATCACTACCATCCACGTCTCGTTGCCAAAAGCCATCCTTTTTACCATTGGTGGCTGCTCGCACGACCGCTCTTTCTTCTTCACCGAAAAACTTGTCCTTCGGAAATACTCCCCACAAGTCGTAATCACCTGTTTGCACGCCTTTGTAATTTGATGGTGCTTTGGCACCATAACCTAGCGGGTTTGTTAGTCCACAAAGTTGTACATAGGTATGTCCAGATTGCAGCGTGATAGTATGTTTGCGGGGATCCGGGCAGGCTGCAGCAAGGGTATTACTCGCATCATAGCAAACTGCCCAGTCGCTCTGATCTGGTCCGTAGGCGCGAGACGCTGGCTGAATTTGGCTTACCTTAATCAATAAAAAAGCATGTCGCTGCCCGTCTTTAGCAGCTGCAGTCACTTTGATGATATGGTCATTCACGGTTTCTTGTGCGTAGCCTTTACTGGCTCGCTGCATTAGCCCTGCCATCGCCTGTCGACGAGCATCCGTAATATAAAGCGGAATAGACATTGCGCCATATTTATTAATTGCTTCGGCTACCTTCCCTTCTTGCCAGCCTCTCGCCTTACCCCCAGTGCCCTTTTTTCCAAGGGCAGGATCTGCTAAGACAAAACCAGCCATTGGTCCCCAATCACATGATTTAGCCTTAACATGATAGCCTTTTGTGGCGTAGCCTTGTGTGATTAGCTGGGTTGCATAAATACCAACCGCGCGAGAAGAAATAACACAGTTAGTCTCTTTTGCTACACGCGCAAACACCGCTGAATGGGCTTCAGGGATCCCAGCTAATAGCTCCGCATTTTCTATTCCGCTTTTCAACGCTATATCCTTAGTAATGATCCATTACAGTTACAATATCAACTTGATTTGAGCACGAAGCGATAACCCCAAATGGGCTATAAACCTCAAAAAACTATTTTACTCACTGCCGCAGACCCTATGCTTTGTGCCCTGCTAACACGCTATATCGTCTGTTTATTTTTTCTAACGACATCGCTAGTGCCTGCAGCGCATTTCTCTCAGATTGGCTCGAGGCATTCAGCTTAGTCATCGCAGGACGACGTGGACTCGTCCGGTGTGTCGAGTCCAGCTGTGACAACCACTTTTGCGTCGGATAAAGCACATCCCGCTGCAAAATTTCTATTCTACTTGCAATTAACGCTAAGCATTTTGGGATCTGTTCACACTTACTGGGCCTTGTAAAAGCATGTTTGCGCTGGCAAAAGAATTGGTAATATTTACCAATTCCACTATCTATCGCTTTGGTTATTTCATGACGACGACCAAACTTTACCCACGTAAGTTCTTTCCACTGCGCAATGTTAACAGGCGTACTTTCTATACTATTCAAGTCACTAGACAACGACCCTTTACCTAGCAAAGTGTGCGCTAACATCTTGTAGTCCAGCGTCTGCAATTCCATCTCCAATTTCTTTAATTGCGATAAGTAGTCCAGCTTGTTTGTACTTTGTTGCTTCAGTACTTTTTTATTGAATAACTCAACTTGGTCCAACACGCTGACGCCCTGTTTTACAACCGTGTTAGCACTACTCAATGACTTGTTATTAAACAGCTCAACCTGATCAAGCACACTGACCCCACGCTTTACCTGCGTTTTACTTGGTGCCAATTGTGACGGGTTAAAACGCGTCACTTCATCGAGTAACCCCAAACCACGCTTTTCTAGCGTCGTCACCGAGTTCAACTTTTTGTTATTAAAAAGCTCAATATCATCAAGTAGTCCATGCCCCCGTTTTTCCACGGTTACCGTTGGCTTCAAGCTAGACTTATCGAACCCTCTAACCTCGTCCAATACAGATTTAGGTTTTGATAATTCGACTTTACTGAGTAGCGATTTATCAAAATTTTGTACTTGTTGCAGAAAAGGCGCTGGACCTACTTCGCTTGCCTTTGTTTTTAAATCTTTAAGTCGAATTTTGCGTGACTCTATGTATTCCTGCGCTCGCTCTTTGAGTGACTCAAATTCAGACAAATGCTCGTTACAATAGTCTAGCCAAACAGCCATATCAGTGTTGTCTCTAACCGTTGCAAACAATGTGGAGTCGGTTGCATTAACAATAAGGTACGCAGCAACTAATGGGTCTTTAAGGAGGTTATCATCCAAATATGGATGATATTTGTTGATTTGTAATAAATGTCGATTAATTTTACGCGTGTAGTAATACTCTTTTGCCAGTACTGCGATTTTCTGCACGTAAAAAGCCGTGAGCGTCAGCACTTTCGTTACATTTCCGGGCAATGTGATCCCGGAAATGACGGAAAAACTGTTATCAATTGCTTTGACCAATTGTTTACCCGCTTCGGCCATCGCCAATAAAAACTGATTGTTAGCAAACGTCGTTAATGCGGTTCTTAATTGATAAGTTTTATTCGCCAGCATCATCGTTTTACTATCTTTAAAACGCTGAGAACAAGCTTTGGCAGCCATTTTCACCGCTTCAGTGTAGTCTTGCACCGACTTCGCGGCAGATACAATGGCATTGATCCCAGGCACCAAAGCGATACAAATTTCGGCGACTAAACTGATCAACAGCTCACGAATGCTCACCCAACATTCTTTGACGAATAACATAAAGTCTTGCGCTATGCCTTTCAAAAAGTCGATCACAGTTTGCGCAATTTCCTTTACCCAGTGATAGCCCTGCTTAACCGCCGTTGCCATGACATTCCCACTTTTAACTTGGCTGACGATTGAGTTAGCAATTCTATGAATTTCAGAGGATTCTCGTCGTTGCTCTTCATTATAATTTGACTGTACTTGGCGGTCTTTCTCTTGCTTTTCGCGCTTTGACTGTGTGATGTCTTTCTTTGCCTGCTTGACCATGTCTTTTAAGTCATCTTTATACAGAAACTTTGCACGGCTGCCATACAAGATCCTGACGCAGTCTCGCTTGGCCTCTTTGGCAAGCAACTGTGAAAAGTCATCGATATCTTGGTCTTCTTCCTTCGGGAACAGGAAGTTATGCAAACGCTCAACAGGGAAGTTATTATCAGCCGAGTTACGTAAACTAGAACGCCAGCCATCCTGTTTTAAATATTTCTCTTCTTTACTAACCTGCCATAGAAAGTAGGCACTTTTTAGTTCTCTAAAGTTGGCTGGGGTCGCAGATTCTCGATAGGCTGCGACTTTACTATCAACTTTACGCAACAATTTCCCTCTTGGTGTCAGCCTAATACTCGTGTCATTACGCCATGTACTAAGGATATGAGTGGTGGCAAAGGGCATGTGCGCTCCAAGATTATTGATCAATCATAGATAATAATATTGCAGCATTGATAGCATGGCCAACCATATTTTCGGGTGGTAGTACCACAGGTAACTCAGGCGCAACTATTGAACCTGTTCCCGACCAAAAGACAGAGTAAGCTAACCAACCAAACGCGTTGTCTAGCCCCACCCGCTCAGCGAGCTGTTGTGCACGAATACGCAAAGTTTCACTAGGTGATTGCAACCACCCCTCGACACAGCTCAATACCTTGAGTTCATCATCTGTTTCCCCCCCAGAGGCCTTCACGACTTGAAGCCCCCATCGAATAGCATTCATCACCGCTAAGCCATGCGCGACGAGTTGAATTGCATCTCGCTCAAGGTCAGCTTTTAGTAAAACTGATACCGCCTGCCGTGGGGTTAATGTGGGTTCCAGTAACTTGCTTGCTTCTTCAGACGCCTGATATCGACTGATAATAGTCGCAATCGATGCTTGCTTGAGTTGCCCTAGCACTTGCTCGTTAATTCTCGTCATCAATATACTCAGTTAATTTTGACCAATGCGCCGCTGATCTCAGCCATTGCCGTACCACTCAATTTGGCCATCGCCGTTGAGGTGACTTGTGCACCCGCCGTTCCCTCTAACTTAGCAATCGCGGTCGATTTTACGTTAACGCCTGCCGTACCTTCTAAGTTTGCCTGCGCGGTTGCTTTAAGATCTAAATTTGCTGTCGCACTAATTTTGGTGGATGCTTGGCTTGAGGTTGTCAGATTCATGGCTGATATTTTTGTATCTTGAGACGATTTAAGCTCAATGGCAGAACCTTCTATCTTGATACCAGAGCTTGAGATAGTAATTTTATTACTGCCTACTTTCAGCTCTATCTCACTGTCCCCTTCAAGCGCAATTTTATCGGCCTTTAAGCTGTAATTTTTGGTCACCGAGACAGTTTGTGATTCTTCAACTGTCGTTGTCTGGTTTTTCTTAACCGTTAAACTATCGTCCGCGTTGATTAAACTCGTGGCATTGTTGGCAACCGTAATGGAGAGATCTTTACCTGATGTAATAGAAAGCAGCTCTTCGCCTTTTTTATCATCAAAACAAATTTCATGCGCAGTGTCATCAGCCAAACCTGTTTTGATACTCGACTGTGTCGCGTCTTTTTGTGGATAGAGTGGTTTAGTATTGCTGTTAAACACACTACCAATAACGATTGGCTGATCAATGTCACCGTTTATAAAATCTACGATAACCTCATCGCCTATGCGCGGAATAAATTGCATCGCCGCTTTACTGCCCGCGGTTTGCTGCATCACACGTAAATAACAACTAGTTGATTTTTCGTCTGTGGTATCCCAGTAGAAATGTACTTTGACTCGGCCATCCGTGTCTTGATTGATTTCGCCTTTGCTATCTAATGAACCACTTTCGGTTACCACCACCGCTGACGTAATACCCCGTGCCAACGGTTTTTTGGGATAAGGTGGCGTTAGCGGAAGCGCCTCATCGCGACACTGAACCACACAGCGATAGCTCGCGCTTTGGCTTGATTGCTGCACATCAATGTGATGGTTAACCGCCAATACATTATAGTCACCCTCTAGTTGACTATTAACGTGGGTCGCCACGGTAAGCTTATTGCCCACCACCACCACGTTTGCATCCGTCTCCATCTCGATATCACCACCGCAGGCTTGCTCTGCGCTATTAAGTTGAGCCGCAAGCGTGCTGACATCACTAAAGTCGTTACTATCACTATTTAACGCTACATGCTCAAAGTTATTTGAGGTTATCGTCGTCACACTCGAATTAGAAAGCTGGCTTTTGGCGGATTCTACTTTCGTTTTCGTATAGTTATAACCTGCCAATGACAGAGATTTTTTAACCAGCTTTTGCTGTGGTTCAAAGCGCTGTAGCAGCAAGTTTTTTGCCGTTTTAACCTGCGCATGATCAAATTTAGCTTGGCTATTGCTATCGAGTGGCGAACTTGCACTATGAACCTGCAAGGTGTGCTTGCCACTATCTTGAGAGAAATAAAAGATAACTCCAGATTGCGACATTAAACGCGTCACAAACTCCAAGTCGGTTTCATCATATTGAGTACAGTATTCCAATTTAGCGGTTGGCATAGTGCCAAACTGGTACATCCCTTTAAACCCTGCTGTATCGAAAATATCAGACAAAATGTCTTTTGCTGACTGAGCTTGATAGATCCGATAGGTGCGATTAAAACTGAGCAACCATAACCAAGATTTCAACGTTAGCTTAAAGCGACGAAGCGCATCAGCACGGCTATCAAGCTCATTAATTTCAACGACATAAGCCTGATATTCAAGTAAGTTATTGGGTCGTCCAGCAACATCTTGATACCAGTTTAAGGTCATAGTATCCCCTAACGTATCTGAGATATCATCGCCGTCAGTGACTAACTCAATTTCTGCAGAGACACCTTTATCTACTGCATCACTAATATCGCAATAGTTCAGGCGATAAGCTTTGCCGCTACTTGTCTTAGCAACTAAGTAGCTAACTTCACCTGCAATATAAGTTTCCATGTTCACACCTTAATCGACGGGTAATATCACTGCAAAACGGTATCGGGTACGAATAACCGAGAGAAAAACTCTGGGTTTAGCAAACTCGCCTCATCGCCTGCGCCCTTCATGCTCAACACGACAGCTGCACCTTGTTTGTTGCTCACCTCAACCGTATCTCGCCTACTTTGTTGTTGGTAACGCTCAACCAAGCGCATGGGAGACCAGACGCCCTCCAGTGTATGCGTCATTTTTTGGTTGCTCAGGTCAGTTAACACCAGCTCTAGTGATTGCTCTGTAAAATCTGTCGGCCAGGTAAACTGAGTTTCAACCAAAGGACCATGGGTATAGGTTAGTTTTCGCTCACCAACACGCAATGTAAATTCACTCAAGGCTGCAGACATCGACTTTGGCGCAATCACTATATTCAGCTTAAGGTTGCCATCTTGGCCATAAAGTTCTCGCTGAAGCTTGCCGTAAGTGGATAAAAATGTTGTGACTTCAGGTGATAGTGAAAGCGCAGCCTCACGACCAAATACCGGAAATTGTAGCGTGCCATCAACAGAAACAAACTGCCCTAAGATCTGCTCCTCAAAATTACTGATTGAACTATTGGGCGCAAAAAATGCGGCCAGTGCGCTGAGTTTAAGGTCTTCGCCAGATTTATTAAATGGGTAGTAAACAGCAACATTTTTACGGTAAGGCGCTACCACGTCTTGCTGCCACTTTTCTTGTAAGTACTCTGATGTTTTGCGCTTTACATGCGTTGCAGTTTCACGCAATACCAAATCTACCAGCTCCGCCATTAAAGGCTCATCGTAACGGGTTAACCACAGCCCTGAAAAGGCCTTGAAGTTATTAGGGTCTTGTAGCTGTTGAAAATAGCTTAGCCCGGGGATCACAGTGCTATCCGCCTGTGTTTTCCAATCCTTCAGCGCTTTTAACTGTGCCACAAACGCTTGATACTGCTTTGATAAACTTTCAGCGCTTTGCACTAGGATTGGACTATCAGAGAATGCTTGACGGATTTTACCCGCAATTTCGTTAAACTCTTTTGCCCGCTCGATTTCCAATAACTGTTGCTTATTTAAGCTCTGATTAGCTTTATCAATTAGTTGCTGCGCTTTTTGTGCTTTGGCTGCGACCTTCTTCGGGGCATTAGCGGCAATTGCATCAGCCTTTTCAAAACTCGGCACTTCCACTTGCGGCAGATAGATATAGGCTCGAAGTGTAGTATATAGCTGCAACAGAGGTGATTGCTCACTTTCGGTTAACTCAGAAAGCAATACCTCTAGCGACAGTTCTGGAGCAAGGTGGATCCCCGAGTAGTACTGTCTCCAAAAGCTGATATAGTCATTAATATAGCTAAACTTTATATAGTTACCGATGCGAGTTAGTTCTCGCTTGGATGGCGGGGTTTGAAATAACCCATGATTGTCTTGCACTAGCTTCTGCATAAACGCCGACTCCGGCAAAAACGATAGCTGTTGCAGTGCTTTAGGCGTAAACAACTCGGGAACCAAAAACTGTGTTTTAGCTCGAGTGATCCCAAATAAACTCACATGATCGCTATGTTTGGCGAGTAGTGTTGGTCTGATATCAATCAGCTTTGCAAATTCAGGAAGCTGCTTAACGTACTCATACATCAATTGGTTTGTATCTTGCAGCGCTAATTGGTTATCAACTAAAGCCAACAGCTCTTCATTGATATCTATTTTGTTATAACCGAGGAAATACAGATCATCAACGAGACTTGATACTACTTGAACTTGAGACTCATCAAGTAAAGCGCTCTGGGTGAGTGATTCCGCCAAATGTTTTTTAACCAACCTTTTATTTTCACCTAATGCAAACGACTGATAGATATCCTTTACATTGATGACATTGAGATAGTCTTCAAGCTCCAAGTAAACAAACAACTCCTGCTCAAGATATTTGCTGATTGTGGGCTCTAACGTGGTAGCTAGTTGTTGCTGGTATAGCGAACGATAATGCTCTTCACGGTCAATAGAGGCAAGAATTGGTAGCGCGTACCAAGGTTGGCTTTCCTTTTCCTCGGTAAATTGACTATAACCAGACTGCAGCAATGCCAATGGTTCAATCAATGAACTTAGCTCATCAAAGCTGATGGCACTTTTATTCAAAATATACTTATAGTCTTGATGTAACTTGCTAAATTCTTGGTGTAATGACTGGTTATAGACGTAAGCCTGCCAGCCTACCCAAGCTGCTCCAGCGAGTAGACCTGCACCTGTGCAAAGCATTAAAAACTGTCTAACGCTATGGCGCCAAATCTTCCACCTATTTACAGGTGCTAAGTGTGCCAACGGCAAAACCTGATTTGTGAATGTCTTGGTGATCTCTGCTTTAGGTTTTAGCGTGGTTTCGGCAACAACGGGCAAAAGGGATTGATTCACTTCAATTAACGTATGTGCCGTTGCAAGGTTTACCCGCTGCTCCGCATTTTCAGACTCAACTAAGTGGAAGCTCTCAATTTTATACGGCAATACCTGACCATTAAAGTCGGCCAGCTCATCGATAAAGTGTGCAACGGCAAGCTTTAAATATTGCAACTGCATCGGCCCCAGCAGCTGTTTACGCTTGAACTCATCGTCAAGCTGCAGCGAGACTTGTTGTAGATTATTGGCAAATAGCTTCTTAAACAGTAAATCGTATGCTTCACTGAGCGCGTGAGAGGATTGTAATCCCTGCTCAGAGAAGTAAATGGACAGATCAGCAAGCTCGACCCGCTCATTCAAGCTTTCAGCGATCCCATCTAACTTGTTAATTCCACATAGAAATAAGTGTGCGGGAACGGGATAACCACTGCGCAGATAAATAGATTCGAGCCGCGCTTTAAAGTCTGCAATAAACTCTTGCTTAGCCTTTTGCGAACGCTGGATAACACTAAATGCATCGCTTAATAACAGTACCCCGTTCAACGGTTGTTTTGCACGAATAAAGCTCAGCCAAGCTAAGAAGTGCTGCTGATCTTCAACCTTTGCTTTTACATGCCAAATCAACGCCCCTTGAACGTGATAAACCGCTATATTTGGTGGCATACCATTGAGTTTAACGCGATTAAATTGCGCGAAGGAGTCACTGGTATTGCCCTCTGAAATCACCAAATACCATGCGGTTTTATAAACATTGCTGCTCAGTTTCAGTTTTTTTGCGATGCGCTTGTATAGGGTAGAGTATTGCTTAAAGAAGTTTCTTCTTTGATATTTGCCGATAACAAAACGGTTGATACTAGGCACATACACCACCAGCACACCAACCAGAGCCAGCAGTCCGCTCAGCCAATACCAATGTGTTGCTAACGCTAGCGAAAAAGTAAGTACTAAAAGTAGTACAGCCAATAACACGAAGGATGCACCGATCCATAGGCGAACTAACGGAGTCTTCACTGATACTCCTTGATATAAGGTGAAATGTTACAGCTTTGCACAAAAAACTGACTAACCGCTTTGGCCTGCGTAAAACCTGTTGCAATAAAACCTACAAACTGGCTATCGCCCACTTCCTCAATAACGAGTGGATAGCGGCTATTATCACATTTTTGTTTAAGACTTTGTGCACGTGCCATATTGTTAAAAGCACCAATTTGCACCAAGTACAATGTCATAGGCTCTTCAGTGATAACCGGGGCAACTGCGGGCGCTTTAGGTTGCTCAATTATCTGTGGTTGCGCAGTTGGTTTTGCTGTTTCTAATGCATGCATTTGCTCACTTTCGTAAAATCTTGCATTTTCAATAAACATTTTCTTCGGTTGCAACTGCTGGATATGCTGAAAAGTATCTCCCGCCATTTCTTTGTACTCTTGGTTTTGGCGCTCATAAATCTCACCGAAATACTGGTTATAAATAAATAAACCCACCACTAAAAGCACCGTAAACGCTAACCAAAAACTCAATGGTGAAATACCAGTAAATAGCCCTAGGTTACGAGATGACTTTCTGGGAGCCGTTGTTGTATTCGTATCAAGCTTCAACTTGAATGCCCCAAGCTCAGTTAATGCAAAACTGATCTCGGCGGTTAACTTTTTCAACTCAGTCACATGACCTGTGTGATATTTCCCTTTAAAGCCAAGCTGTAGAATGAGATAGCAAATCTTTAATAACGCTAAGTGCTTCTTAGGAAACTCCATCAATTGAAATACTAAGCTAAAAAAGGTGTCTCCACTGTTGCGAATACCAAATAATTGACTCACTAAGGTCTTGTTTTGCCACTGTGTCGTATCCAACTGACAACCATAGCTTATCCTTTCGTCAAAGAATGCCGCCCAAATAAAGCACAACTTATCCAGTAGCGCTGGTGATATAGCTCGCTCCCGACCTCGTTGTTTAATGCTCTTGAGCTCGGTAATGAGGTTAGCTCTGAAATTTTCCAGCGCGGCGATATCTTCCAATGAAGAGACGGACTCAACCATCGCAAGAAGCGGCAGGCTTAGTTGTAATAACGCCTCTTCCTGCCAACTAAATTCCGTTAGCAAGTCCTTTAGCGCTGCATTTTTCTCATCAACAAGTGAGAATTGGTTAACCGTATAACTGGCTGCACTCATAGTTAGCTAATCAAAAATAATTTAACGTCATCGACATGAATTCGGGCATCAATGTGCAACGCCAGCATTTCTTTGTTATCTACCATTTTCACCCACAGTGGATCTTCTAAATCAATTTGAAAATATTCCGTCGACCCTTGCTCTTTTAGCTCTGGCGGAGCGTAAGGTAATGCACTCACTCGCACACCAGGTGTGGCGTTTTTAATACAATTGATGATGCTCTTGTTACCCGCAAGCTTAAACCCTGTTGTAAATAGTTCTTTGGCGAGGCTTTGCGGACTAGTCACCGCAATAACCATACGTTTAGTCTGGCTGATATCGTGTTGCTTCACCTTTACCAATAACATTCTTCTGCTATCGAAAAGCGACTTATCCCAAGTGTATTCAATGACATTTTGCTGTTGGGTGATCGACAGCTTGTCTTTGATCCGCGCCAATACACCATGAAATTTTTCATATAAACTTTCGAACGTAAGCGGTGTCCACGGAGAGCGCACCTCAAAATCGATACTCAATAGCGCCGCCTCAAACTGTTTTAGCTCAAAGTAGAAACGGCCTAATTTATAATGTTGTGTTCGCTGGGTTGCCTCGAGCCAAGGTAACCAGTGATAGATCACGGTAAGCAACTGCTGCTCTTTGTACCATGCGCTGTTGCTTTGTGTATCAACGACGGATTGTAATCGTGTGAGCAGCTGATTCACTTTGGCATTTGCCAAAGTGTCGAGCTCTCGCACGCGCTCTAACAAAATATCAGCCGCCCCAATGCTGAGGCAGTCAGGGATAAAGGCGCGGTCGATGATCACTGCCCCATTACCATCCACCTCCAGCACTTTACCAACCGCTAATTTGACAAAACCATCTAGGTTTTCTTGCTCAAGCTTAAGCGCAACGTTTAACCGTGCAGTTTCAATTTCAAGTTCAGCAGCTTGGTTGTTGGTAAAGTCAAAAACGCGATTAAACTGGGTTTTATAGCGAGAGCTCGAAGCCCCGTTATCAAAGCTGTTGTTTCCAGCAAGATTGGCTGGCACAACCAGATAAACCATTTGATCTATCGTGCCTTCAGGAATGTGCAGCGCGACCTCTTGATCTAACTTGAAGTACTGACCATCGGGCAGAATGCCTTCACACGCTACCACAGAAAACTGACCCAGTTTTAGTAACCCTTCATTGATACTCAGCTGAGCAAGACCACAATGCGGTGCAAATTCACTGGTTGTCAGCGCACTGTATTGCTGTGTGACGTTTTCAAGGTGTGATTCCATCTGCTGAAAATGCTGAGGATATAAAAAGGTACCTTCTCGCCAAACAATTTTATTACTCAAAACTATGCTCCCCAACCAAACAAACTATCCATCCAGCTCTGCTGTGGCATTACCGAGAACTTTATCGTCGTTCCTTGGAGCCCAAGCCAAATTACTGTACTTTCAGAAACGTCCTCAGGCACTTCCACGACGGCCTTTGTCGTCCCTTTCTGATAGTCACTAAATTCTACCAATACCGCCAAATACCTTACTCCAGGAAGCAATTTAATCGTCTTTTGCTCTTTTGTATTCGGCATCACTGGGTACAACCGCTGCTTCTCTATCAATTGCTCAGCCAATATTTGCGTATCCGATTGAAATAGCTCGATGAATTCACTTTGTGAAAATCGGTCTGATTTGGTGAGCTGATATAACCGGATAGCAACAGGATTGGCACCTTCATTGGCCCAATTGAGCTTTTCGTTGGTCTCCAGCTGCAACTGTATCGGTAACGAAAAACGCTGGAGCGGATCGGCACTTGAGCAGCCAACCGCTAAGCATATCAATAATGAGACTAAGATTACTTTTGCATACATTCGATTAATAGCGCTTTAAACTGACGCTTAAAGTGTCCTTCGTTCATTTTTCTTGTGTAGTAATTTTTATACGCCGCCCAGTGCTTACCGCTCCACCTTGATGGTGCGCCAACCATATCTTCAATCAGCTGAGGATCGAATTCTTTTAGAAATTCATCCATCACCTGATCTAACATCAACAACATCTGCTTTTGTTGCTGCCAAGGGCTACGCGACGCCTCTAATAACTTATCCAGTTTCTGCTCAATAGCAGCCTGATTTAATGTACTTTGCGTATCATGAGCGCCGATATCTGTTGCTTTATACTCTATAAATTCTTCTTGCTCAGAACGCGTTTTTTGCGTGTTTATTTGGTCAAGTTCAGTCTCTAAATCGGCAAAAATATTACTCGCATCAAACTCAACTTCATCAATTACATCAAAAAAAGTCTCTTCTTGCTTTTCAGCAGCCAAAACAGGCTCGCCGATTTCCGACTGCATGGAAAGCAATAGGGTGTAGCCAAAAAGTACAATGATATCACCATCAGAAAGCACGGAGGATGAGTGTGTGATCTGTGGCCGACCATTTAAACTTACCCCCTCAACTTCTGTATATAACCGCAGTTGATTGGCATCTTTATCTTGTTCGATGCGAGCATATACATCATGTTGCTGCGTTTCTTGCTCAGCATGCGGCAAAATCAAATCACATTCAATTGACGCTCCGAGTACCACGCCGGATTGAGAAACCGTCGCCATTCTCGACAACAATCGAACATCTTCAGGGCACTCAGTGACTTGCAACATCGCAGCATTCATCTATAACTTCCTATCATCGGCAACAATACAGTTCGAGGCAGCAGTATTAAACGCCTCTAGAAAGGTTGGACGCTTCTTTAAAAAGGCTTTTGAAAACAATATACCTAACTCTATGGTGCCATATTCACGTCGAGAAAAGTTGGTGTTTTGTAGCTTGAACTTAGCCAATTCATGTTCAAACTCATGTTCATCTATTAAAATAGCATCGACTTCATGGCCTAATAACAACTTTAAAAGTGCACTACCACTGCGTGGCTTCATTTGCACGTTATAACCTTTACGCTTGATATCAAACCACTCGTCAGAGCCAAATTCAGCGGCGACTCTATATTTTTTATATAACGGATTGTCATCACTGATATTCATTTCAGCACCAGAGAAATACCAGTACAAGTGTTTTCTCGCCATCGGAATAGACAGCGTTCCATAACGCATTCGAGCATCACTTTGAGCTACGGCAAAAATGGCATCGAGTTTACCAGTACGCAACTTGAGCTCTGCTTCTACCCAACTATCAAACTCAGCGCGATACGGGGCTTCCATCCGACTAAAAGCGCACTGAACTTGCCTGATAACACTCCCCTTCACGAGTTCATTTTCAACATAGTGATAGGGGTAAGCATCATGCGTCGCCAGCTGTACGACCTCTTTGCCTGTCGTATGCATGGTAAATAATGTAAGGCCTAACATAAGGCCTCGTATTAATCTGGTTTTTAGCATCATTTCATCAATTTATAGCTAACTCAAAGCCCGAGGCATCCGCTGAACCTGAGATCACCACTTCACGGATAGGTTCGCCTAAGCTGATCCGCTCGATACAGCTTTCAGCCAATTGCGGCATCAGGTTTCGATTGATTATTTGCTCAATGGCACGACCACCTATAGTTGGTTCATTTCCTTTGGCAACCACATAATCCACAAAGGCTTGATCATAATTTAATGTTGCCCCATAGGTTTCTTGTAGTTTTTGCGCAACACGTTTTAGCGATATCCCCGTGATCTCAGCTAACTCCGCAGTATTTAAAGGATAATATGGGATGATATTACAACGACCTAAAAAGGCTGGCTTGAAAAAGCTCTGTAGCGCAGGTCGTACGTTGTCCACTAACTCTACTAAATCAGGGCGAGACTCACTGACATTACAAAAATCGACAATTTCACTGTCAGCAGCGTTAGAGGTCATGATGATCAAAGTATTTTTAAAATCGATATTACGACCTTCACTATCTTGAATACAGCCCTTATCAAAAATTTGATAGAAAATATCATGGACGCTTGGGTGCGCTTTCTCCATTTCGTCGAGTAACAGTACACAATAAGGGTTACGACGAATCGCTTCAGTTAGCACACCACCTTTACCATAACCAACATAACCTGCTGGCGATCCAAGTAACATAGATACCTTATGCGCTTCTTTAAACTCGGTCATATTGATGACCGTCATGTCTTGCTCGCCACCAAAAAGCTGATCCGCAAGTGCAAGCGCAGTTTCTGACTTACCTACACCACTTGGGCCACACATCAAAAATACGCCAACTGGCTTACGTTTATCAGTCAGACCGGCACGCGAAACCCGAATACTCTTAGACAACTCATGTAGCGCATGCTTTTGACCAATAATACGCTGATGTAAAGCTGTTTCTAATGTCAGTAGTTTCGCCACTTCATCTTTAACTAAATTACCAATCGGGATGCCAGTCCAAGCGCCAATTACCTCCGCAATAGTTTGCTCATCGACAATGGCATGAACCATAGGCTGTTCGCCTTGCAACGACTTGAGTTCAGCCAATTTCGCCGTGAAATCTCCCGCTTGCTCACCCGCTTGGATTTGTGCCAGTTCAGATACAAGCGCTTTTTCTTTTTCCCATTGCGTATTCAATGTAACCAGTTGCGCTTCTAGTTCAGTCTTTTTCTGTTCTTTTGCGGCTATGGCTGCAGCTTGGTTCGCCAACATGTCGTTTTCTTTTGTCAGCGATGTTAACTCTTTGTCCAAGTAGCGAATTCCCTGCTCTGTTGCTTCGATACTCGCAGGCTTTGCGTTTTGCGTTAAGGCAATACGAGCACACGATGTGTCTAGCACACTGATGGCTTTATCTGGGAGCTTTCGACTAGGTAAATAACGAATAGACAGATCAACGGCAGCTTGTAGCGCCGCCTCTGTGATAAACACATTGTGGTGACTCTTTAGCGACTCTGCGACACCACGCAGCATTTGCAACGCATCTTCTGCGTTCGGCTCGTCGACTTTGACCACTTGGAAACGGCGTGTCAGTGCAGGGTCTTTTTCAAAGTATTTTTTATACTCTTCCCAAGTCGTTGCCGCGATGGTTCTAAACTCGCCTCGCGCTAGTGCCGGTTTTAACAAATTAGCGGCATCGTTTTGTCCTTCCGCACCACCTGCGCCAATCAAAGTATGCGCCTCATCAATAAAAACAATAATGGGCACTTCTGAGGTTTTTACTTCGTTAATTACATCTTTTAAGCGATTTTCAAACTCCCCTTTAACGCTCGCACCCGCTTGCAGTAAACCAAGATCCAGTGAATGAATTTGCACACCAGACAAAACCGGAGGTACTTCATCCGCTGCAATTTTTTGCGCTAACCCTTCCACCACGGCGGTCTTACCCACCCCAGGTTCGCCAACAAAAATAGGGTTGTTTTGTCGTTTTCTACACAAGATATCAATGGCTTGCCTAACTTCATCTGCACGCCCAGAGACAATATCTAGCTCACCTGCCTGAGCCGCCTGAGTAAGATTAACGGTATATTTTTCTAACGCCCCCGTTACCACACTCTGCGGTGCACTTGTCGCGCCCTTTGCTGGTGTTTTAGCCGAAATAGATAGCGTTTTAATATGCTCTTTTAAGCTCTCAACAGAGACATTCTTAAGTGCAGTAAACTCTTTTTGCTTAAACGACAATGGATCGGGCTGCAATATGCAAAGTAACAGATGTAGCCCCGCAACGGCACTGTGAGAAAATTCAACCGACGCAACCAACCACGCAGACTTCACTAAGTCTATCAACTCAGGGCTGATGGTAGGCTGTCCTGAATGACTCGGTGCCAACTGACCTAGTTTTTGCTCTAGCTCTTGCACAAACTGTGCAATATTAACCTGTTGCGACTCAAGAAACTGTTGCAACTTAGGATCACGTCCTTTCAGTAACGAAATGAACCAATGCTCAATTTCAATGGCGCCAGCTTGGCTGTTCATGGCATCTGCAGCGGCATACTCCAGCGCATTTTTTAAGTTACTGTCTAAATAAGAAATTAGTTTTGAAATAGATACTTGAGACATACTTATCCCTAACTCTACAGAGCCCTTACCGTTCGTTTCTGGTCGTCATTGCGCCTTGCTAAGTTGGCGTTTACCCCAAGCACAATGCCCTTATAATTATTCGTGAGTACCAAAGTAGAAGGTACTGTTCCGATGTATTCGGCTTCAACTTCCACCGCCACCTCGTGATTGACGTAGTGGCAGCAAAGTGACTTGATGGCACTTAACAACGCCACCTGTTCTGCTTCCTGTTTCTCTAACTTTGAAAAAACCATCGCATCATCAAAGCTAACCGTTACCGTTAAGGTTCTACCTAACTGGGCAAATTGTTTACCCAGCACAGCCCCTCTACCAAGCTGACAAGCGCTTAAACGACTTCTTGCGGCTGGGGGAATTTCCTTCACCTCGATGTCACTCATCGCTAACCGAATAGGATGAGGGAAATAATGCTTAAGCAAGCGCTGAAGATTACTCAAAGAGTAATGCTCAGCCCTCGTAATCAAAGTCGCCGGGATCATCGATAGTGTTTCGTAGTTTTCGGTTAGCGAGCTGAAGTAACTTTGCAATAATTGACGCTGTTGCTGCTCTGTTGTCGTGGCCTCGGCGCGAAACACCTTAGATGCAAATGCTTTGAGTTCTAAAGATTGATGAACAAAAGTGTTGTCGAAAATGGCCAAAAACCTGAGGTACGCGCGATTATTACGTAAGTAAGCCTCTTTCAACCAATCCAGGATGAAATGAGGTAACCCGCCTCGCTCACCAAATAACGTTGCCTCATTGCTATCGACCACAAAGTGCTGATCAGCCAGTTCTTGGTAGTCGATTTTTCGCTTACCATACGTGTCTGAAAACAAGTGCTGTTTAAAGCTGATTTTTTTTGCCCCAGCGACTCTCAGTAAGCGCGTAAAATGAAGTACCGACGATACTTTGCTAAATAAGCGTTTCGTTAACTGCATACGCGCGCTCCTAACTGTGCTTCAAAGCGCTTTGCTGGCCAGTTGTAACTGGTGTATTCCACGGTTAGCTGACTGCAGCGATCAAATGGTGTTTGCGCCGCTAAAAAGTCATTGAGTAGCTCAGCAAACAACGAAAAATCCGCGTTTAACTCTGAGTTATCTAACGTCAATGTCAGCGACATCCCCGGGACAAAGATCATGCGATTTTCAACCAAAAACGGGGCATTCATTTTTTTTGCCGTAACATCATAAATTGAATTGAGCTCTTGATGTGTGGCATTAGCATTAACAAACAATTTTAAGAAGCCAATCAAGGTAGCCTTCGCGTCTTGTGCCTGTAACAGCTGAGATAAATTAAAGGACATCAGCTTGAGCAAACTCCAATAATTTTTCTCGTCCGTCACCATGCTACTGGGTTGAATCGTCACGCCACCGACTTCAAACTCCCCAGCTAGCGCTTCTTCTGTATTTACTACGATTTGATTACCAACATGGATTTTGTTGGCTAACTGCGCATCGTAACAGCTGATCTCTGCAAATGCGGTGAACCCATTGGGGTAAGCCTTGGTCGCCTTATTGATTGGCAACACCAAGTGCTTCACCTCATCCAAAGAAGTGGCCTTATCTGCTGCTTCAATATGGCCTAATTTGTTGCTCTGTGACCAATATAGTTGCGACTGAAAATCAACAGTTTGCGTGCCGACCACAGGTGGAATTTCCTTTTGACCGGCCGAAGTTACGACGTAAACCTTATCGATTGAATAAATCTGAATATGACGCTGACTGGCGTCTGCAATAACAGGATACGATAGCTCTTGATAGTTGACTCTCACCGGTTCCGAAGATTGATGAAATAAGTTACTAAAGAGTGTCTTATTTATTTTGACCGAGAGGTTTTTCTCTTCAAGTAACACTGCGCCCAACTCATTTAAATAAAAGTCGATGTAAACACTTTTGCCATGCGCGACATTTATCTTATGAGGGTTTTTCAAGATGAAAAACTGCCGTTTAGCAGGGATTGAGAAATACTCTTTGAGCTTAAAATAAACCGGAATTTCATTGCTTTTGATTGGTGAGATAAGAAAATCATTATCCGCGAGCAAAGGGTGAAAATTGTGTTCACCGATATCATAGGCAAACTCATCATCCGCCACGCTAATAGCCACTTTCTTCACCGCTTGGTTGATAATGTCGGCAACGTTTCGGCCTATCGACTCATTACTAAAATGCAGCTGGATTGGTTGCGTCAGCGCCTGCTGAACATCAACATCACCACTTAGCGGTGATAGTTCGACGCGCAGACAATAAGGTGCCTCTTTGCTATCAAAGTTTTCAGGGATAGCATGTTGAAACGGCGTTTGCTCCAACTTAAAACGAGAAACGGTCATCGGCGTAAAGGTGACGGGCAGAGAATTACACAACTTCACGGTTGTGTTGTCATCGCCTTTATTAATGACATCAAGCTCAACCTCTACCTGTTTATCCAAAAACACAGGCTTATTAAAGTCATCCGCATTAGGTTGAAAATGCGCTTGCACCACCATAGGCAGTGATTTGAATAAATTTGGGGAGACAATATCAGCAAACTCTTCCACATGACGTGTACGTAGGGCATCTATTTCCATCGCATTTTTCGCTGCCACCCATGCGAAACTGTCGATGAGGCGGGTTACGTTCGGGTCTTCTTGCCCCTTGTCATTGAGGTTAATATGCTCAGCCTCTCTACGAAAACGCTTACGGAACCCCTCAAGGCCATAACGAATGCTCGCTAATTCATCTTCAAAGTGCTTTAACATGCGGCTAATCATATTGGCTCTCGTTTTCTATCAACACAGTGAGGCGGGTTAAGTCGATGTCCGTATCAAACTGCAATAACTCTTCTTTTCCCTCAAACGACAACATCGCGGAAACCTCGAAACGCATCGTATTAGTGATATGCTTTTCTTCATCTTGCGCTAAATAATTGACCTCAACACTGTGTAACCTTGGCTCAAATTGGCTAATTTTATTTTTGATCCGCATCGCTATTTGCTCACCGCTATTGAGCCGACTAAATAGCGCGATATCTTCGAGGCCAAAGCAGATACTCGATTGGTTCACCAGCTCACTCTCATTGTCGTGTAAAAATGCCGCTTCGGTTTTTAAAATAAGGCCAATATTGTGGTGGATGGACTGCACCACTTCGTTACCTTGATCGACCGATACGTCTTCTCTATCCATGTAAAACGCACTAAAAAAGCTCATCGTTCCACCGCCGTTGATAAACTTACTGTACTTGCCACTCTGTCGAATTGATATTGCGGCACAAGGTCAACATGACAGCCATAACGTTTAAATTCGCCGGGCTCTTCAACAACGCTGACTTTCGCAGATTTGAGTGGCATTTTCGCTAGCGTCATTTCATCAGAAACAATTGAGTTCGAGCAGTATTGTTCAAGCCAATGGGTAAGCCTATTTTCACAATCATGCGCTTCCATTGACGATCCAATCATCTCCCTAAGTTGTACTTTGAGATAATGTGCTATTCGGCTGACCATCAATGTGGTTTGGAGCAGGTAGCGATTTTCGGTGTCATTTTCCACTTTGATTGAGCTATTCGATTGAAAAAAGTATCTTTCATTTAAAGGGTTATGAAAAATAGGGATCAAACCAAGCTGAGAAATAAAGGCAGCATTACTCGCTGAGATACGAGTTTTAAAAACCACCGGCAGGTCATCTTTCTTTGCGCCATAGTAGCTAATAGCACTGCCACCAGAGCCGTCTAGCTTGCGAGATTTCAAAAAGCCAAACCAGCGCACGCGATTGAACTCAATCATCACGTTTTTCAAAAAGGTTGTGGCTGTGTTTCCCCAGCGAAAATTGTCATCGGCTTCTTCGTCGAACACAAACCCCGCAGGATGAAATCGGTAAATACGGCGATAACCTATTTTATTGAAAACGAGACCAATAAAGTGACTATTGTCTTTAGCCCGCAAGCGATGCCAGCTCTCAAAATCGTGCGCCGCCAACACCCGCTTGATCTTCGCGGTATCACATAAAAAAGACTCTCCTATCGCCCCGAGGAAAGCTTCATCAGCATCCAAGACGATAGGACAGAGGCTTTTCTCTCCCAATTCAGCAAGTAATTCTAACGTGTAAATATCGTCAAATTCATTGGCATAATCGATATCAAGGCTAATGTTGTGATCTATCACAACCAATCCATAAGGCTCTCCCCCCATCGTATTGAACTCTCGATTCGCAATGAGGTTGTATAATTTAGCCTGTTTGACTGATGGAGAAATAT
Organism: Pseudoalteromonas sp. Isolate6; assembly: GCF_022398435.1. Classification (NCBI taxonomy): domain Bacteria; kingdom Pseudomonadati; phylum Pseudomonadota; class Gammaproteobacteria; order Alteromonadales; family Pseudoalteromonadaceae; genus Pseudoalteromonas; species Pseudoalteromonas sp. Isolate6. The sequence goes on from NZ_JAKEVK010000041.1 coordinate 26,153, forward strand.
TGAGATCTTGGGAAATTTCTGACCAAGCAATATTTAAGATTTTTACTCGGACGGTTTTATAGTTGACCGGTAAATTAACTAATTCATGTAATGCCCGCCAGCGCGCCTCTAATGCCGTAAATTTGCGATGGGCCATAACCAAAGACAACTGCTCACTGATCAAACGGTCAATATCAGCAATTAGGTGCTTTACCAGCGCAACATTGTTTGAATGGTGTTCAGTCCTAGACATGAGGAATAGTGTTCCAGCGATCAGTCGGTTAATACGCAGAAATGAAACGAGGTATCGCATACCTCGCTTCACTGAGTGTTTTTAACGCTTGAATAAGGCGTTATAAACTTAGCCCGGTAGGCTTGCAACCATACGCACAGAAGTTGTTAGTTCTTCCATTTGTAGCCAAGGACGTAAATGCGCAACTGCCGAGTAAGCACCAGGACGGCCTGGTTGCTCAATCACTGAGATTTGTGCTTCAGCAAGTGGGGTTTTTGCACGCTCTGCATTACCCATCGCACCTGAGTTTGTGTACATTGCAATCCACTCACTCATTTCCTTCTGGATATCAGCCGCTTCCATATTAGAGCCAATATTGTCGCGACCCATTACTTTGAGATAATGCGCAATGCGACTACTCGCCATGATATACGGTAAACGCGCTGAGATTGCGGCATTCGCTGTCGCATCCGGATCGGTATACTCTTTAGGTTTTTGCGTTGTTTGCCCGCCTAAGAACACAGCATAATCGGTGTTCTTATAGTGAACTAACGGAAGGAAACCTAAATCACTCAGTTCTTTCTCGCGCTCATCCGTTAAGTTAACTTCAGTCGGACACTGCTGCGTGATATCACCAGAATCAGTTAGATAAGTTAGGTTAGGCAAAGCTTCTACTTTACCGCCATTGTCCATACCACGGATCGCAGTACACCAACCGTATGCTTCAAAAGCTTGGTTCATTTTCAGCGCCATTTCATACGCAGCATTAGACCAAACGATCTCGTCATTGCTCGCTGGTTTTGGATTGCCTGCGGTATCTGTCGCTAGCTCTTCAAACTCAAATGATTTGATTTTTTTGCCTTTACCACCGTACGGTAAACGCGCCATCGTGCGAGGCATAGTTAATGCCACATAACGTGCATCATCGCTTTCTCTAAATGAGTTCCAAGACGCATAGCTTGGCGAGTCAAATGCCGGCGCGATTGGCTTTCCTTCACTAAATGTTGAGAAGCTACTTAATTCGAACATTTCAGGCGCTGCTGCTGCGATAAATGGTGCATGACTGGCTGCAGCCACTTCACCCATGTAACGCAAAAGCGCAACGTCTTCATCTTTTTGAGAAAACTCGTAATCACCTAAAATTAGGCCGTAAGGTTCACCGCCTGCAGTGCCATATTCATGCTGATATAGCGTATTGAATAGCGGACTGCGGTCGACTGCCGGTGCGTCTTCAAACTGCTCAAGTAACTCATCTTTTGTGATATTGAGTAACTTCACCTTTTGAGATGTACCCAGCGCACTGTTGCGGATAAGTTTTTGCAAACCTAACCACGAACCTTCTAACTCTTGAAAGCTATCTTGTTGCATAATTGCTGAAAGCTGTTGGGACATTTTCTTATCAATTTCAGCCACCGCATTCGCGATGGTATCTGTTAAGTTTTTATCCCAAGTCACTGTGCCTGACATCGCTTCTTTGGTTAAAGAAGTAAGTAGCTCTTTGGTTCTGTCTGGCGCAGTTTGACTTGTCGCACTGATTGCACGGTCTAAAAACGAACCGCTTTCACCAGCTGCACCACCATCTTGCTGTAATTCTTCAGACATTATTCCTCTCCTTTAACGCCAAGTTCATCAGACAGCGCGCTCAAAGAGTCTGCGCTTTGTAGAATGTCTTTTAGTAACTTTTCAAAGTCACGAGAGCGATCTGCTTTGCTCAGCAATTCATTCAGCTGATTACGCGTTTCAAGTAGCTTTTTCAAAGGCTCAATACGTTGAACCAACGCATCGGGCTCAAAGTCTTTCATTGAGTCAAAATCTAAATTAACTTCAAACTGACTGTCATCAGCTTCAATCACATTGTCGACTTTTAATGTCAATGAAGGTTGGATACGGCCCAGTACGTCATCAAAGTTGTCTTGATCTACTTGAATAAATTCACGATCTTCAACTTCTTTTGGGTCTTCTCTGTCTCCAGAGAAATTACCGAGTACCGCTGATACAAACGGCAGCTCTTTTTTCTCAGTTGCGCCATTAGTTTCAACATCGTAGGTAATACTTACGCGGTTTTTACTAACGCGCTTATGTTGCGAATTAAGTGCCATAGTGATTTACCTTACTTAAGATCTGCAGCAGAAGTAAGCTGGTTAGTCGTTGCATCATATTTAACAGATGCTGCTTTCTCTAGCTTACCGCCCTCATCCTCAACGAAGAAGATTTGCTCAATTTTAGTATAAGTAAGCGAGAATGACTCAGATGGCTGACCACCATCACTGCCAGAGATACTAAAGTTCGCCATACGTGCTTCTTCTAGAGAAATAACGTAGTAAGGTACAATTCCTTTACCATCACGAGATGGCTTAGTCATTACTAGCTCAACGGTTTTACCGTCTGCACCTGGCTGGAATAAATAGGTAAGTAGGTACGGTGTTGCACCGTCATAGCTCTTTGAGATACTGATCTCGCCAAGTGCTACCATACCGTTATCTTGGTTGTTTGCATTACCAATATCTACAGAAACGCCACGCATAGCGCCCCAAGATAGGCTATCTACCGCAAACCAACCTTTTTTGCTGTTTAAATCGGCAACTGTTGCAGCCCCTTTGATGCTGTCATTGCCGTCGATTCTCATGAAAATTGACGCCATTTGTATTCTCCATAGCTATGTTATTTTTCCCTACAAAGTGTAGGCATAAATTTAATCTTTATTAATTACCAGAGTGGCCCTGACGAGGAACTATCTTTGGTTACAGGCTTAACTTCTGGTACTGGCTCTGCGTCTGTTTGAATCGGTTGCACTACTTCGGGCACTACCGTTTCTACAACCGCGGGGTTCGGACTAGATACTGCTACACTCTCTTCCGACAACAACTCGCCTAAGTCATTGTCAACGCCTGTTAACTTGCTTATCTCGGCAAGCGCAGGTGAATCTTTTGCAATCAATTCTCCCATCAAATCAGAGAATGACATGTTGCCCCAACGTATGGCTCTGGCGAGCAAATAGGGAATGGGGCTATGCGGCTCCGTCTTCTTAAAGAAAACCGCAATTTTATTTAAGTCTTCCAGTGCATGCTCACGGGTATACGCCGCTTTGGCAATCACAGGCTGGGTGATGGTCGCTTCTGCGACAGCTGCACTTACCGTGGCTTGTGGTTGTGGCGCGGGCTCTTTACTTGCTTCAACAACCACTTGATTCTCTTCCTTTTGTACCAAAACTTCAGTTGCTTCTTGTTGTTTTACAACATCGGGAAAGAAGTGTTGGTACATCAGCTTAATTTGCTTTATCGCATCGCGAACAAAACGAAAACCGAGCAATGCAAGTCCGTGCTTATTGCGGTATCCGTTAACGAATAAATCAATCTCTTTAAGCTTGCTTTCAATCTCACTCAAGATATCAAAGCGTGAGACCAGCTCTGTTTTTCTGGATTGTAAAACCGCGGAAAACTCAGCTTTTTTGGCTTCGAGACTACCGTCTTTCTGAGCCGAAACATAATCACTGAAGGTGTAGTCATCAATAAACGGATAGCGCATTAGTGGCACATTTAACAGCCCTGAACTTGGGCTATCGCCCGTCAATTGTTCAAGCGGTTTGGTTTGATTATCACAGTGTTTTTGAGCAGCTTCAGCGTCATCAAGTTTCGCTACTTTTTTTTCAGGTAGTTTAGGATGAATTGACTCACCGAGCTGTTTTAGCGCAAACAAAAAGTCGTCTAACCCTGCATTAAATAAGGATAGATCTTCTTTTTTGTATGCTAGTGAGGATAACCACCACACAAAGACTTCAATATCTCGTGAGTCATTTTTTAACGTATCACCAGTCGACTGTTGCAGTTGATACCAATCCTCGGCGTTTTGGCGCTGAAGTTCTTGGTCTTGCGCTGACGATGGTGTTTCTAGCAGCTTACGTAGGCTAGATTGCGCAATATTGAGTAAATTACGTAGTTCCCGAAACTTTGCTCGCTCTTCTTTAAGGAATATACCGGCATCAAGCTCAGCATTTGGAGAAAAAAGTAACATAGGCGGCTAATTTAAACCCTATACGCATTATTATTTATTCTTCATTCCATTGTGGAGCAGAATGATCCAAAGTCAAGATATTAATACCTTGTTAAATTATAGGGTTAGATCAAAAAACCGTTAATCCACACAGGAAAAACCGTTATTTTTGCTACAAGCACCAATGTGAACAGCCCTAAATAACGAGAAAATATCAAGAAACTATGGACAAAAAATGAATT
>NZ_JAKEVK010000410.1:0-726 GCF_022398435.1 Pseudoalteromonas sp. Isolate6
GTATCATGTGGAACATCATTATCGAGCCTACTTAAAAAAGACATTGTTCCACATATACATGTAGAAATGGAGAGAAGTAAAGATGGTTATTATATTAAAGAGAATTACCTAAACAGTCCCCTATTGAAAAACACGCTATTGATAACTTTAAACACCGTCTATCATAAAACTCTACGCGCATTCAAGAATAGGTTAGTTTTTTTTAAAGCAAATGACATTACAACAGAGATTATTACAAAAGAGCATGCTATAACTCCGCTTTACTATAGCAATCCAACCGTTACAAATACCGCTATGTCTGCACTCGTAAGTCTGGGTGTTAAAAAGTTTGTATTATCTGGGTGTGATTATGGCTTTGTTGATGAGAAACTGCATCATTGTAAGCACTCTCAATACTATAACGAAAGAGATGATCTTAGCCGATGTCGCTTCACTGGACAACATTATGTGCAAGGTAACCAAACAGAAAGAGTGTTAACAACTCGAATATTCAATGAATCAAGAAAAGCAGTTGAGTCGCTAATTCATGTTAATCCTGAGCTGAGTGTTGAGAATATAAGTAATGGCGCATTGATAAATGGTGCAATACCAACAAAGGAATTGAAACAAAACTCAATTCCTTTTTCCTTTTCACTATTTGAAAACAGCTTGAAAGCAGTAAACAATCTTAATCATATAAGCTTTACCTTTAAAAAAAATTTAGATAGATGCCGTGAAATATTAAAC
>NZ_JAKEVK010000411.1:0-699 GCF_022398435.1 Pseudoalteromonas sp. Isolate6
CTTCCTGTCCTGCTGCAGCGACGACCTGGTGACATTCACGAACACGACGGAGATACTGCCCTTCTCGAAGCTGGAGTCGATATTGAACATACTGGGAGTGGATGTGAGCACGCTTAACACTCAGGCGACGTACAAGACGCACAAGAATACGCTTCAGTCAGTGGAACTGCTGCAGCTGGACGAGCTTTGGAACACGATCTACAACAGTAACCCGAGCTACGACCTGATGCAGAGCCTGGTGATGTCGCTTATGAGGAAGGAGCAGGACCAATCGGACGAGGAGATGGAGAAGATGCACATAAAGATGTTCGCGACCACCGAGAAGAGCTTCCACTTCGCCTCGAGGATCCCTGCAGTGCGAAGACACTTCATGAGAAGGTCTCAGTTCTACAGGCTGATAGAGCACGACGTGTACGAGATGCTGCAGCCCCTGGTGCAGGTGTTCAGCAGCCACTTTAAAATGAGGATGCTGAGCAGGTGCACGACGACGCTGAGTTTGTTCAGAAGCAGTCTGGTGCACTACGCAACGACAGCGGACGCAAATTCGCTCGACTATTGGGAATGCTGCACAGTGGACTACACGTCGCACACAGGCAATAACTTCAAGAATAAAATGGACCTCTTCTCGAGAGCATCAGACCCGCTATACGCGTGGCAAGCGCTGATGTACAGCTGCTACGAGCATGAAGAAGACAAGAG
>NZ_JAKEVK010000412.1:0-697 GCF_022398435.1 Pseudoalteromonas sp. Isolate6
GGATATTACAGGCCTTAACAATTTAAGAAAAAGTAAAAAATTAATTAGGTGTTACTTGTGTTTTAGTCTATACCTAATTGGGTACATAGGGACAAGTTAACAATTTGTCTACCTGTTACTAATTTTGGCACAATTTACCATGGATATCTGGTAAGTTGTAGTAAAATGGGGGTAAACTGTAATCTTGCTTAGAGTGAGTAGTAGTAAGCTTTAAGTTCATGCAGGCTTAATACTTTACCTCGTAAAGTTTTGGGTTCAGGTACAACTGTAGTATTTAGAGTATAACTAAATGAGACGGGCATATTTCATTTAGGTAATTTAGTCTTTCATCTAGTAGGAGATGTATAATTATGATGGGTAAAACGGTTTCTTCTGAAGAAAACGGTAAACTAACCAAGTGGCTAAAATCAAAGCGCCACGAGAAAGGTCACACAATGCGCAGCCTTGCGCAGGTGTTAGGTACGCCTCATTCATTCATTGGTAAGATCGAAAACCAAGAGCGCCGGTTGGATGTTATTGAGTTTTTACGTTACTGCGAAGCGCTAGAAGTTGATCCTTATGAAGGCTTACAGCTAATCAAAGAAGATCAATAAGCGTTTAGTTAGCAAAAAACGTAAAAGGTGCAAGGACCTGCACCTCTAGTTTTTGCTAGCATGATACGCTTTTTCAATAGCATAAAGCTTGTACCGAATTAAAT
>NZ_JAKEVK010000413.1:0-682 GCF_022398435.1 Pseudoalteromonas sp. Isolate6
CGCGCAAATCAGAATGTTGCGGTGAATACGTTCCCGGGCCTTGTACACACCGCCCGTCACACCATGGGAGTGGGTTGCTCCAGAAGTGGATAGTCTAACCTTCGGGGGGACGTTCACCACGGAGTGATTCATGACTGGGGTGAAGTCGTAACAAGGTAGCCCTAGGGGAACCTGGGGCTGGATCACCTCCTTATACGATTTAGAACTTATTTGTTCGAAGTGTCCACACAGATGATTGTTGCTTGGCCTGATGGCTAAGTGATATTGCTCTTTAAAAATTTGGAAAAGCTGAAAAATTAAATTCTGATAGATAACRWAAAGTTATTTATCGAGTTTTCGAAAGAAAATGCCGATTAATCATTTCGATGATTAATTAGCGTCTACTTTAGTATTCAATATTAACTTCTGGCGAAGTTAAACTGTCTTTGACGATACAAACCATTTTGGGTTGTATGGTTAAGTGACTAAGCGTACACGGTGGATGCCTTGGCAGTTGGAGGCGATGAAGGACGTACTAACTTGCGATAAGCCTAGTCAAGCCAGTAAGAGGCGCTTGAGACTAGGATTTCCGAATGGGGAAACCCACCTGCTTGCAGGTATCGTTAACTGAATACATAGGTTAACGAGGCGAACGCGGAGAACTGAAACATCTAAGTACCCGTAGGAAAAGAAATCAACCGAG
>NZ_JAKEVK010000414.1:0-678 GCF_022398435.1 Pseudoalteromonas sp. Isolate6
GTGAATACGTTCCCGGGCCTTGTACACACCGCCCGTCACACCATGGGAGTGGGTTGCTCCAGAAGTGGATAGTCTAACCTTCGGGGGGACGTTCACCACGGAGTGATTCATGACTGGGGTGAAGTCGTAACAAGGTAGCCCTAGGGGAACCTGGGGCTGGATCACCTCCTTATACGATTTAGAACTTATTTGTTCGAAGTGTCCACACAGATGATTGTTGCTTGGCCTGATGGCTAAGTAATATTTGCTCTTTAAAAATTTGGAAAAGCTGAAAAATTAAATTCTGATAGATAACATAAAGTTATTTATCGAGTTTTCGAAAGAAAATGCCGATTAATCATTTCGATGATTAATTAGCGTCTACTTTAGTATTCAATATTAACTTCTGGCGAAGTTAAACTGTCTTTGACACATACACCTCAAAGTAATAAACCATTTTGGGTTGTATGGTTAAGTGACTAAGCGTACACGGTGGATGCCTTGGCAGTTGGAGGCGATGAAGGACGTACTAACTTGCGATAAGCCTAGTCAAGCCAGTAAGAGGCGCTTGAGACTAGGATTTCCGAATGGGGAAACCCACCTGCTTGCAGGTATCGTTAACTGAATACATAGGTTAACGAGGCGAACGCGGAGAACTGAAACATCTAAGTACCCGTAGGAAAAGAAATCAACCGAGAT
>NZ_JAKEVK010000415.1:0-667 GCF_022398435.1 Pseudoalteromonas sp. Isolate6
CTAAATATGAGTACAAATACCATAACAGCCAACGCGTTACATTTTCATAAATATATGTATCAATATACATGAAGAAGAACATAACTGTATTAATAGCCAAACCTACCATAGTATATAAAACGCCGACCTCAAGCTTTTCATCTTTAAAAAAGACATAACTGACAAGAAAAAGAGCTAATAAAGTAAAGAGATCAAACAAAGCGAATATGCCGTGAATAGCTGTGTTATAGCTATCAGAGACAACGATAAAATCACTTACAAAGTAGGAGGTAAATAACAGAGTAGAAGCAGAGAGTAGCTGTAAATTTTTCTGGACTTTTAGTATATAAAAAAATAGATGTAACAGTGAAGCCATCAAGAAGCCCCATATTACAAGGGCTCCTATACTCATACCAAAAAAGTCATAAATTAACATTAATCATTAGTACGGCTCTTTAGACCCAGGCGGAGTAATTACACTTCCACGTGCGCCAGATACCATCTCAAGTTTACTTCCAGATTGAATTACCTTATCAGAAAGCGACTTTGTTTGACCAGCTGTTTTAGCTTGATTTTTTCTCGCTAGGATTGTTTTTATCATGAAATTTCCCTCAAAATTTACATACGAAATCAGGTTCCCAAAAATGAACCACATAAAATTATCGGGATTAATCAAGCACAGGATATG
>NZ_JAKEVK010000416.1:0-664 GCF_022398435.1 Pseudoalteromonas sp. Isolate6
AATAAAGTCAGAAACAGAAAACTCAGAGTCTTTAATATCTATAATTCTCTTATGGACGCAGCCAAACCTATCAAAAAAGCCTTGATGTTCCCCTTCAAAATGGCTATCTGAATGTACTATACATTTAGAAAATGTCCTTTCCTTTAATGCAAATAAATCATTGCCAATAAGGTTCTGTTCTTCATCTCCTATTTGAACAGTGTTATGAGATGATGTCCTTCGAGAGAGATTTCTTAACTCTGCATTTCCTGTGTATGTAATTGTTCCGGGGTCGATAAAAACAGGTAAACCAGCAATGCTTAGTATAAAGCTTAGTTGATCATTATGACTGTGACCTCCTTGGCCTTTCATAGACAGTGGACCGCAACGTATTATGGCCTTAAAAAGGTCATTTTTTATGATATAAAAACCAGAGTCCATATAAGAGCTTTTTGAGCTGATTTCCTTAACATTTAGCCGGCCTTTTACTCCTAGAAGGAAAGGTGAATCATCGACTACTTCATCTTTCATACAAAAAACACATTTGCTAACCTCAGTTAGAGAAGCAAGGTTTCCCCTATTTGAGCTAAAGTAATCATTTAAAATTAGTACACTTCCGCTATCATTATCACCTATCAATGGGATTTCATTTTCTTCGTTTTTTATAGACTTCAAGAATATATAC
>NZ_JAKEVK010000417.1:0-637 GCF_022398435.1 Pseudoalteromonas sp. Isolate6
AGTCTGCCCACTCTTTTCCAAAGATCTGACTATCATTAATATTCCAAACATTCGTTCTGATATCATCAAGTAAAAAAGGAGTCTGCCCACTCTTTTCCAAAGATCTGACTATCATTAATATTCCAAACATTCGTTCTGATATCATCAAGTAAAAAAGGAGAAATAATTAAAGAAACTAGGTTGAATGCAGCAAGCCCAGCTTTTTTTTCATCTTTAATAGAGGTCTCAGCAATAATAAGCTTAGGTAGTAATTCAGAAACCTTACCTGGAAAGGCATTAATAAAAGCATAACTTAGTGGTGTAGACTTAAACATGACTTCTTCTTTCAAGATAGAGACGACCGCTGGATTAAATTTCAAAATTTCGCTTACTGATATAATAAATTCATACAACGGTCTTTCTTCTTCTTCAATCTTCTCAAGTTTAGTGAGCAAAGGGGCCGATAAACTTTCAACTACTGAGATAAAAAGGTTCTCTTTACTGCCGAAATAATATTTAATCATCGCAGAGTTTAGCTGAGCTTCATTCGCAATGTCTCTTATTGTAATCTTACTATACGGCTTTTTATCCAGTAACGTTTTTCCAGCAATAATTAACTTGTTTCTTTGCCTGTTTTGCCTTTCACCGTCAACAGGAC
>NZ_JAKEVK010000418.1:0-630 GCF_022398435.1 Pseudoalteromonas sp. Isolate6
AATTTACTATGTTTAATAAAAATACATTATTCGCTGCGTTATCTTGCTTTTCAATTTTTTCACAAGCTAATGCGAGCGAGATTGATAATAGCTCGGTAAATATAGATAACACTCCAGTTAAGATATATCACTTCTTTAATAGTGGCGTACATCCATTTAATCATACAACTTACCAAACTTGGGGCTCCAATGGTTTATATTGCCGAATTCAGGGTGGCAGCTATAATAGAAGCGTACCAAAATCAGGTAAAGAAATCTTTAATGTCGCATACGGTAGACAAATGTGGGTGTTAACTTGCCATGGTTCTATGGGCGATCAAGCTAGAAGCGTTAACTGGACTAACCTTGCAGGCCGCTTTGTCAACGCAGAGGGTGATGTAAAGGCTCCAAGCATTTCAATTGATGAGATTGAGAATAGATATAATGTAGACTTATCTGAATTAAATTTAGACCACGGTCATTTTGATATTGAATTCGGTGATTTGGATGCTAACTCATTCGATGATATTGTCATCGTTGATAAGTATAGCAAAAAGCTCTACATCTATACATCTGATGATAATGGGTTATTAAAATTATCGTATCATCAAGATTCTATTTCCTCTATAGAGAACATCAACAGTATAGATC
>NZ_JAKEVK010000419.1:0-627 GCF_022398435.1 Pseudoalteromonas sp. Isolate6
CATATCATATAGTTTATGTATGTACTTTATATCAAACTTATTTTCTTCCGTTTCTCCTAAAACGATAGAAAAAAGCAAAATTTCATAAACTAGTTTTTGATAACCAGTGGATACTTCATATGTCACCCCATCGTCATAAATCTGCTTGTCTATTTCATTTTGCATTTCAAACTTTGCAAATTTTTGGAGTTTTTCATAATAAGACTTATTTTTTTCCTCCAAAAATTTTGAAGATATAAGCAGCCCCATTAAATTTGCTAAATAATGGTTATTTCTGAGTTCGGAGTAGTTCTCTAAGTTTTCCGAAATATGTTTACAATGATAGTAAACCATTGTTTTAATAATGATTTCAAACTCATTATCTTTGTAAATTCGCTCTTTCAATAACTCGTAGCATAGAATAACATTAACAACTCTTATTGCTACTTCCATATTGCAAGTCCAATTAACCGAATAGCCATACGGGTTAGATGTAATCCAAGAAACGATACTTTCCCTAACAAATTTATAAAACTTTTCATCCAATGTAATAACATAAGCTTTTGAAACTGTCACCAAGTGTTGTAGACGTGAGAGCTCCCAAACATTTTTAACGTCTGTTTTATCATCTCTTACAATATATTTTAT
>NZ_JAKEVK010000042.1:0-29524 GCF_022398435.1 Pseudoalteromonas sp. Isolate6
CCCAAGTACATTAATATTATTTATCAATTGATAAGTAAATACAATTTGTTGTTGAGTTTGTGCATCCTTATACTTTTGCTCATCGAAATTTCACTAAGGTAGTGCCATGAGCGTCACGCCAATTATCTTTGCAAAGCACCGTCAGGGCAGTGTTCCGGCGCAAAACCATTACATGCCAACTGATGCTGTTGTTGTACTCGATTTCAGCGGCTTTGAGACCACGCCTTTCTTAAGCCAAATTCTTGCACTTAACTTGAATAAGTTAATGGCACCTGGCTTGGGTTTTCAAGGTAAACTAGACAGTGGCGAAAATTTCGCCGTGTACTATTTTAGTGAAACGGCTTACCGTTTTGTTGTAAGTGAAAGCGCAGCCGCTGAGCTGGCAACACTGATTGATAGCCATGCCGACGAGTTCGATATTGAACTGGTTCGCCGTCATGATTTAGTTGCCGCCACCATAAGCGGTGAGCTTGCGTTTGAGCGTTTAGTCAGTGACTTTACGTTAACGCCAGGCCTTAGGATCTCAGATAAAAATGCCTGCTATGGCAAGCAAAGCGGTGAAGTATTTATTACGACCTTGCTGGTGGACGAACAGCAACAGTATCAGTTGATTGCGCAAGCTGCTGTATTAGATAAGTGGCAAACGACGCTCACTGACGCTGGTTTTAAACTCGTTTCATAAATTCCGTGCAGTTATCGCAAGCGCGATAACAATAACCCCCTCAGCGCCAACCGATGGCGGCTGAGTAAAAAAGTGAAGGATAAGTATGACTTCTAAAACAGTACTACACGCGAAGCACCTAGAAGCTGGCGCGAAAATGGTAGACTTCCACGGTTGGGAAATGCCAATCAATTATGGCTCACAAATTGAAGAACACCATGCGGTGCGTCAAGATGCGGGCATGTTTGACGTTTCACACATGACGATTGTTGATATCGAAGGTGTAGACGCAAAGGCATTTTTACAAAAGCTAGTTGCAAACGATGTAGCTAAGCTTACTGTGGCTGGTAAGGCGCTATACACAGGCATGCTAAACGAGCAGGGCGGTGTAATTGACGACCTTATCATTTACTTCTTCACTGAAACGCAATATCGCCTAGTCGTTAACTCTGCAACACGCGAAAAAGACCTTGCACATATCGGTGCAGTAGCTGCAGATTTTGATGTGGCAGTAACAGAGCGTCCTGAGTACGCGATGATTGCGGTACAAGGTCCAAATGCAAAAGCAAAAACAGCAACTATCCTAGACGAACAACAACAAGCGGCTGTTGAAGGCATGAAGCCATTCTTTGGTGTGCAAGCTGGCGACCTATTTATCGCAACAACTGGCTACACTGGTGAAGAGGGTTATGAGATCGTAGTACACAACGATGGTGCGGCGGACTTATGGCAAAAATTATTAGACGCAGGTGTGCGTCCTGCTGGCCTAGGTGCACGTGATACGCTACGTTTAGAAGCGGGCATGAACCTTTACGGCTCAGACATGGACGAGACGGTGTCTCCACTTGCAGCGAACATGGCATGGACAATTGCATGGGAGCCAGAGGAGCGTGACTTTATCGGTCGTGCAGCTATCACTAAACAACGTGCTGAGCAAAGCACGGATAAGCTAGTAGGTTTAGTCCTAGAAAGCAAAGGCGTATTACGTGGTGGTTCTAAAGTTATCGTAGAAGGTGGCGAAGGTGTTATTACTTCTGGTACATTCTCACCAACTTTAGGCTTCAGTGTAGCGCTTGCGCGTGTACCTCGTTCAATTGGCGAGACTGCACAAGTTGAAATGCGTAAGAAGCTAGTTGATGTTAAAGTAGTTAAGCCAAGCTTCGTTCGTAACGGCAAGTCAATTATCTAGTTTTTATAGATAATAAATAGAATAACATTGATGTCGCTCACGGGGTGACATCGCAACCGACCAAAGGAACAAAAAAATGAGCAACATTCCTAGCGAGTTAAAGTACGCTACTTCACACGAGTGGGTTCGCGCTGAAGGCAATGGCGAGTACACAGTAGGTATCACTGAGCACGCACAAGAACTTCTAGGCGATATGGTATTTGTTGAATTACCGGAAGTAGACGATGAAGTTGACGCGGGTGAAGACTGTGCGGTTGCTGAGTCTGTAAAAGCAGCATCAGACATCTACGCACCAATCGGCGGTACTATCATTGCGGTAAACGAAGACCTAGAAGATGCGCCTGAAACTGTAAACAACGATGCTTACGGTGACGGTTGGTTGTTCCGTATTAAAGCGTCTGATGAGTCTGAGCTAGATAACCTACTAGACGCTGAAGGCTACGCAAATTCAATCGACGAAGATTAATTTGTTGATAGTAATAAAAGCCCCTTTTTAGGGGCTTTTATTGTTGCTTTTTGGGCAAGGGTGCTTGCTCAGGGTATGACGAGCTCATGCCAACGTTTTTAGAATACTGCCGTTACCAAGGTATCTCATTTAGATAAAAACAGTATTCACCTTTTTCATTTGGATCATAGGAACCTGGACTAATGTCAAACGCCAAATCTCTTGAACAGTTAGAGCAAAAGCAAGATTTTATCCGCCGCCATATCGGGCCAAGCCCAGCACAGGTGAGCGAGATGCTAAGCGCTCTTGGAGTATCTAGTGTTGAAGAGCTGATCGGTCAAACTGTACCTGCTTCAATTCGTTTAGAAGAGGGCTTACAGATCGGTGAAAGCCGCACAGAAGTGGAAACCCTAAGCTACCTGAAATCAGTAGCAAGCAAAAACAAGGTTTTCAAATCTTACATCGGTCAAGGCTACCACCCAACTCACGTACCTAATGTTATTTTACGTAACGTACTTGAGAATCCGGGTTGGTACACGGCTTACACCCCTTATCAGCCAGAGATTGCGCAAGGTCGCTTGGAATCACTACTTAACTTCCAAACGCTGACTATGGACATTACCGGCCTAGACTTAGCCAGTGCATCACTGCTTGACGAATCAACCGCAGCGGCAGAAGCAATGGCGCTTGCAAAACGTGTATCTAAAGCGAAAAAAGCAAACATTTTCTTTATTGCCGACGACGTACATGTACAAACTATCGACGTAGTATCTACGCGTGCTGAGCAGTTTGGTTTTGAAGTAGTAGTAGGTCCTGCTAGTGACGCTGCTAACCACGAGATTTTTGGTGCGCTATTCCAGTATCCAACAACATCAGGTGAAGTGGTTGACGTTACTGACCTAATCGCACAAGTACAAGACAAAAAAGCGATTGCCTGTGTTGCCGCAGATATCATGAGCCTAATGCTGCTTAAAGCACCAGGCAAACTAGGCGCAGACGTAGTGCTTGGTTCTGCACAGCGTTTTGGTGTACCAATGGGTTACGGCGGTCCACACGCGGCATTCTTTGCCACGCGTGATGCTTACAAGCGTTCACTACCAGGCCGTATTATTGGTGTGTCTAAAGACCGTTTAGGTAACGACGCGCTACGTATGGCGATGCAAACTCGTGAACAGCACATCCGCCGTGAAAAAGCCAACTCAAACATTTGTACTGCACAGGTGCTACTTGCGAACATGGCTGCGTTTTACGCGGTTTACCATGGTCCTCAAGGTCTTAAGATCATCGCAGAGCGCATTAACCGTCTTGCAAGCATTCTTGCCACGGGTCTTAAAGCAAAAGGCGTGGCACTTAAGCACGATACGTGGTTTGACACCATTACCGTTAAAGCGGACGACGCTGACAAGCAAGCGGTTGTGGCGCGTGCAATAGCAAAAGGCGTGAACTTTGCCCTTAACCACAACGGCGAATACTCAATTGCAGTAAACGAAACCACAACGCGTGCAGACGTAGCTGAGCTATTCGACATCATTGTAGGCGACGACCACGGCCTAAATGTAGATGCGCTAGACGCACAAGTATCAGGCGAGAACATCACAGGTATTCCTGCAAGCCTAGTGCGCGACGACGAAATTTTAACGCACGCAAACTTCAACAGCTATCACAGCGAAACCGAGATGCTGCGTTATATCAAGCGTCTTGAAAACAAAGATTTAGCACTAAACCACTCAATGATCTCATTGGGCTCGTGTACCATGAAGCTAAACGCAACCGCTGAAATGATCCCAGTAACTTGGCCTGAGTTTGCAGAGCTACACCCGTTCTGCCCAATCGACCAAGCAGAGGGTTATAAGATCATGATGACTGAGCTGCACGACTGGCTTGTGAACATCACAGGTTACGACGCAGTATCGCTACAGCCAAACTCAGGTGCACAAGGTGAATACGCAGGTCTTATCGCGATCCGTAAGTACCATGAGTCTCGCGGTGAAGGTCACCGTAACATCTGTTTGATCCCAAGTTCAGCGCACGGTACAAACCCAGCGTCTGCACAAATGGCAAGCATGAAAGTGGTTGTGGTTGACTGTGATAAAAACGGTAACATCGATATGGAAGACCTACGCGCGAAAGCCGCAGACGTAGCTGAAAACCTATCGTGCATCATGGTCACTTACCCGTCTACACATGGTGTATACGAAGAGTCTATCCGTGAAGTATGTGACATCGTGCACCAGCACGGCGGCCAAGTATACATGGACGGCGCAAACATGAACGCGCAGGTTGGGGTAACTAGCCCAGGTTCAATCGGCTCTGACGTATCACACTTAAACCTACACAAAACATTCTGTATTCCACACGGTGGCGGTGGTCCAGGTGTTGGTCCTATCGGTGTTAAATCGCACCTAGCGCCATTTATGCCTAACCACAGCGTGATCAACGTAGAAGGCACAAACGTAGGTAACGGCGCGGTTTCTGCGGCACCTTACGGCTCTGCTGCTATTCTACCTATCTCGTGGGCATACATCGCGATGATGGGCAGTGAAGGCCTAAAACAAGCAACAGAAATGGCAATCGTAAACGCTAACTACCTAACGGCTAAGTTGAGCGAGCACTTCCCAATTCTATACCGTGGCCGTAACGACCGTGTTGCCCACGAATGTATTGTTGACCTTCGCCCACTGAAAGAAGCGACAGGCATTACCGAAATGGACGTTGCTAAGCGTCTACAAGACTACGGCTTCCACTCTCCAACAATGTCGTTCCCAGTAGCGGGCACACTTATGGTTGAGCCAACGGAATCTGAGTCTAAGGTAGAAATCGACCGCTTTATCGAAGCCATGGTTTCTATCAAAGGTGAAATCGACAAGATTGCATCAGGCGAGTGGTCTATCGAAGACAACCCATTAGTATTTGCACCACACACGCAAGCTGACGTACTAAGCAACGACTGGAACCGTGCATATGACCGCCTCGCAGCTGCATTCCCAGTACCAAGCGTAGCAAAAGACAAATTCTGGCCAACGGTAACCCGTATCGACGACGTATACGGCGACCGTAACCTAATTTGTTCTTGCCCAGCGGTTGATACCTATCGCGATGCGTAAGGGTTTGTAAGTCACGCTTTAGCGCGACTTAGCAAATATTGAAAAGCCGCCCTTTGTAAAAAGGGCGGCTTTTTTGTGGATGTGAATATGGTGAAGACTCGTGTTTGGCTCTTTTCTCAGCTTGTGGGAGCGGCTTCACGCCGCGATCTCTTATAACGATGAATAACTGCGACTTCACATCAAATCTCTACGTAGGTCGCCATTTATGGCGACAAATAGTGTACCTCTCTGGTTTTGCCTCACCGGCGAAGCGACAAAGGTAAAGTTACAGGTTGGATTTAAACAACAAGTCGCGACATAAAGTCGCTGCTACGAATTGTTCGTAGTCGCTAGCAAGTATCTAAATATCGCGGCGTGAAGCCGCTCCTACTTGGTTTAGTTAAAATAGGAGAGCTTAGTCATTTGTTTGTCGTGGGTGATACCTTGACCTTGTCGCGTGTGTGCACCTTTGCCTTAATGTAATTTAAAGTTTTTAATTCATAACTAATGCTTATTTTTATCGGTACAAGTTTCAAATAACCTGTATTATGCACTCTTTGATTTTTTGTGGTGAAAACTCTGACTCAACCACTTGATTATACTGTTTAAAATTGAAGGTGAAATAATGTTAAAAAGGAATTTTGCACGCTTTAAAGTCGCTTTTGTGTCTTTACTTGCATTAAATCTTGGGATTGTTAGTGTCGTTTCGGCTAATGATAATACGGTATTAGAAAGCGTGGTTACAGACGCTAACTTTTTAAAATGTTTGCAAGAAAGTGGCTATAAAACAGTAGGGGAGGTGATTGAAATACGCTGTCGTGACTACGGAGTTACCTCGGCCAAAGGACTTAGGCATTTTAGCAACTTAAAAAAATTAATCTTAAGTAATGAGGGTGATAGCTTTATTGTGGGTGAAATTGGCGGTATCACTAGCAGACCTGCCGCGAAGAAAAAGCCAAATCAACTTATAGAAATCGACATAAGCCACAACACGCAACTTTTTATGGTTGATTTGAGCCAAAATAATCTAACCAGTATTGATGTTAGTAAGAACGCAAAATTAAAGACTGCACTGCTTAGTGGTAATAAGCTCTCAAAAGTCGATGTAAGTAATAACAGTGAGCTTGAATGGTTAGATGCAGATGATAACAAGCTGACAGGGGAGTTGAGTATTGCTAACCCAGAGTTGTATCGACTTAACCTGTCAGGTAATAAGCTCACAAAAGTGAATATGCCGAGTGGTATTCGTGACCTTGAACTTGCTAATAATCAGTTAGAAAGTCTAGATTTAAGTAGGCTCAAGGTGCTCAGCGAACTAAATCTAGATGCAAACCAACTTAGCTATTTAGACCTAAGCCATAATAAGAACCTAGCTGCACTA
This sequence comes from Pseudoalteromonas sp. Isolate6, assembly GCF_022398435.1. Lineage (NCBI taxonomy): Bacteria > Pseudomonadati > Pseudomonadota > Gammaproteobacteria > Alteromonadales > Pseudoalteromonadaceae > Pseudoalteromonas > Pseudoalteromonas sp. Isolate6. The sequence goes on from NZ_JAKEVK010000042.1 coordinate 6,760, forward strand.
TACGCTGGCAACAACCGCTTAAGCACTATCGATTTAACAGCTAACTCCAAGCTTGAAATACTCTTTTTGCCGAATAATAAACTCAAAAAGATAGACTTGCGCAAACAGGTAAGTTTAATAGAGCTAAACCTTCTAAATAACTCACTAAAAATAGTTGATGTAAGCAAAAGCGAAGACCTAGAATTCTTTGAACACGACAATAGTGTTGAGTGCATAGGCGCTGGTTGTGAAATGGGTTTTTAAGGGGGGTGACCGTTGTTGGCGAGTTAGTAAGAGCATAGCTGTTTATGATTTAAGCTCTCTTATTGATCGTCGGCAAGGTGATATAAAGGTAAAGTTGAAGGCTAGATTCAAAAACAAGTCACCACATAAAGTCGCTGCTACGAATTGTTCGTAGCTGTAGATGGTAATCATCTAAAGATCGCGGCGTGAAGCCGCTCCCACCCGACCAAATTCAGCTCGGCGTTGAATAGATTAGTCCGTTGCTTGTCATCGCCGAAGCGACGAAAGGTAAAATTGCAGGGCGGGGTCAAAAAACAAGTCACGACATAAAGTCGCTGCAACGAATTGTTCGTAGCCTTAAATAGCAACCACGGTAAATAATTGAATTTTTGTATAACAAATTCAAGCGGGCTGAATGTTTTGACTCGTTGTTGAAAGTAAGTGTCGATAAAAGGTACTCTCAAGGCTAGTTCTCAACACTTAGCGCTCAGATTAGTTGCTGCGACATAAAAGCTTAGGTTAGATTGTCGGCTTTTCTCACATTGCGCGTGGTGTTTGCGAGTATCGCGATTTATAAGGTGTAAAAATGATTCCAATAAATAATTCAATTGTTTCCGGAGTAGCATTGTCGGAAATAAATGGCGAAACAAAAATGCTATTGATGAAGCGAGCGAAAGGTAGCTTCTGGTGTCATGTCGCAGGCTCAATGGAAGAAGGTGAATTACCTTGGCAAACCATTGTTCGAGAGTTTTATGAAGAAACTCAGATAGAAGTAACGGACCTGTACAATGGCCAATTTTTAGAGCAGTTTTATGCATCCTATTCCAACGTTATTGAGGTTATTCCTGTATTTGTAGTCAAGTGTCCAGCCAATCAAGAAGTGGTTCTAAACGATGAACATACTGACTTTGAATGGTGCAATTTAGAAGAAGCTTTGAAGCTCGCACCTTTTCCAGCGCAACATGCAGTGTTTAAACATGTATGGGAGTATTTTGTAGATAAGCCTATTAACGAGCTTTTTCGTATAAAGCTTGGTTAACGAGCAGTTCGGCAAAGTTAAAGATTGGATTTAAAAGAGTCATAGCTACACGTTGTTTGTAGCCACAGACGGAAACCATCAAAAGCTCGCGGCGTGAAGCCGCTCCTACCTGATCAACTTCTTGTCAGTGTAGAATAGCCCGCTGCTTCTGGTCGGCAAGGCGATATAAAAGCAAAGTTGAAGACTGGATTAAAAAAAGCTGTGATATAGAGCCGCGGCTACAAATTGTTTGTAGCCACAGACGGCAACCATAAAAAGATCGCGGTATGAAGCCGCTCCTACGCGTGCACTTATCGCCTTAATGGACGGTAATGGGGAGATCGTTTACCACTAATGATTGGCCATTTTGTTGAGCACGAAGAAAGCTTGCTACCAAAACATCGTTGGGTAGGGTGCTGATGTCGTTAACGGTTTCGACCATGCAAAACGTAATGGACTCCCAACCTAAATCTTTAATAAAGGTCTTAAGCTTGCTGATGTTATCTTCATAGTTTTCATCTGTGGTCAGCAGGCCGATGGAGTGTTTATTGCCGAGTTTGTATTTTCCTTGCTGAGTGATGGCGCATTTAGCGTAACCGCTCAACACATAAACTGTATTTGTGCTTTTGTTCATATTGGTAATGTTTTTTGGCTGAATTATGATTTTGATTTCATATGCATCTTTTAAACCAAGCTAGTAAATATCGCTCCGCTGTTTTCTTATGTATTGAAAGTATTGAGAAAAATTATTAGTGATTTGTCTTGGGTGTTGCTCCCACAAAAGGCGTCAATTTTTTGTGAGATTGAATGATAGGGGTTGCGCTTATGTTTACCGTTGTGTCGAAATCAAAGGGAGTGGGTGTATTATTTGTCGCATCAATGGCGACCTACGCGAGAGGCGCAAGGTTGTGCTGTGAAATGTTGGCTTTGCTTTCTTTGTTTTGACAAGTTGTCTTTAAATTATCTCGTTAACCTTGTTGCTGGTACGATGAGTTGTTACTCTCAAGTTCAATAAACAAAATTAAAGGCAATATCATGCAGGAGTTTTTAGAAAAGTTTGCAATCACCACCAAAGTGAATGTGGTATGGGGAGAAATGGATGCATTGGGGCATGTGAATAACGTGTCGTATTTTCGCTATTTTGAAACTGCGCGAATCGATTTTTTGACTCAAACGGGCTTACTTTCGGTATTATCAGAGCCTACCCATAGTCCGGTTTTGCGTGATACGTACGCGCAATATAAACGACCCGTCACTTTTCCAGATACCTTGCATATTGGTTCATATATCACTGATATCAAAGAAGATCGTTTTACCATGCGCTACGAGGCTTTTAGTGAATCGCAACAAGCAGTATGCACAACGGGGTATGCGAATGTGGTGATGTTTAATATGAAAACAGGGAAAAAATCGCCAATTCCAGAGAATATGCTGGCTATATTGAAGCAATACGAGATGGACGATAGTCAATAGAAGCATGGAGCTTGGGTGTTTCGTTGTATTAAAGTTTTAAAAATTGTCGCGGCATAAAGCCGCTGCTACAACAGTATGAGATGGACGATAGTCAATAGAAGCACGGAGCTTGGGTGTTTCGTTGTATTAAAGTTTTAAAAATTGTCGCGGCATAAAGCCGCTACTAAGCTAATACGAGATTGCGCGATGATTTTGATACCAAAAGGTGAGTAAAGCGATAAATGCCAACATTAACCGCTAGGCAGAATATCAAAGCGATAGTGACTGCTATCCAAGCCGAAGAGCAGTCGCTTCGATCGCGTTATCCTATTTTAAACTGGCAAAACAGCATTGCGATGGTGATTTTGCTGTTGTCGTTAACTGCGTTAATTGGCGTTGCCTTGCTTTACTATTTTGCCGTTATTCCTGCATGGCTGTGCATTCTGTTGGCGGCTTTTATTACTTCTATTTCTCATGAACTTGAACACGATTTGATCCACAAGCAGTATTTTAGTGACCGTCCATTCGTATATCATTTTATGATGTTAGTAGTGTGGATGATGCGACCTAATACAGTGAATCCTTGGTATCGCAGGCAAATTCATTTACATCATCATAAAGTGTCTGGCACTGAACAAGACCTAGAAGAGCGCTTGGTGGGTAATGGTATCCAATCTCTTTGGTTGCGAGCTGTGGTCATTACAGATGGATTGCTAGGTTTATTATTGAATGCCAAGCAGTTTAGTCGAGAAGTCAAGGGTTTTACGTTTTTACAAGTCTTTAATGCTGGCTTTCCGCTTGCTACGGCTTATTTTGCGACTTTATATGGTGTGATTGCTTATTACGTGCTGCAATTTATACAACCATTTGAATTACCTAGGTGGGGAGCAGATTTACTAGCGGTTGCTGAGTTCTTTATGGTGGTATTGATTATACCTAATATGATCCGTTCAGCATCTTTAAACCTTGTCACATCTTCAATGCATTATTATGGTGGGGTGAATAATGTGTTAGAGCAGACCCATGTGATCACCAGTTGCTGGTTTTTACCATTTCAGTTATTTTGTTTTGATTTTGGCCGCACGCACACGATCCACCACTTTGTGCCTAATCAGCCATTTTATATTCGACAATTAATAAGTAAAAAAATACGTCCGGTTATGGCCCAGCATGGCGTGCATTTTGATGACTTACAAAGCTTAAAAAATGCAAATCACTACTCGGTCAAAGTCCAGGTTAGTCAAAAATAAAAAGCTGTTTACTGCAAAAGCTTATTCAACCGTTAGGCGGTTATTGATATCGCGACTGGTGAGTATCTGCGAGGCATCAAACCCGGTTGAACGTTTTGCCATGCGATCATATAACAACACATTGACTGTCGCGGCTAAGTTCATGCAGCCTATGGTTGGTACATACACCACGGCATCGGCGGCATCGACGATTTCTTGTGGCAGACTGCCATCTTCAGGACCAAAAATGTATAACGCATTGTCGGGGTGAGTAAACTGTGGCAGTGGGGTTGCGCCCTCTACCAGCTCAACACAGACAAGCGCACGGCCTGCTACTTTTAAACTGATGAAATCATCAACTTGTTTGATGGGAATATTGTCGGCAACGTTTTTTGTATCCGTATGATACTTTGCAGCCCTTGCGTAACGATTGCCGCTAAAGTAGATGGCTTGCGCATCATAACAACCTGCGGCCCGTAATACGCCACCCACGTTGGTTGGTGATTTAGGGTTTACTAATCCGATTGCTACAAATGACTCGTTCATACTTTTTAATTCTCACTATACTGGCAGTAGTGCCAGCAAAAATTCGACGAGCGATTATATCATGCGCTTGATTTTGTGCCAGTTGGTATTGTAGGAGTAGGGCTGGTGTTGTCGGGCTAAAGCTCGACCTACGTTTTTGCTGGGGTCGAGCAATCTGCGTTTTCGGGATAGAGCAGATGTTGTCTAGCTAAAGCTCGACCTTCAGAAGTGGGTTTAGTAGTCTTCTAACTCATCGTCAGATAAATCGTTTGATTTTCTATAGCCTGGCTTTGCTAAAATCTCAACATAAAAGGAAGTGAGGTTTTCAGTTTGCGTTTTATCAATCAATTTGTTTAGTTGTGATAGGTGCACTGGCTCGGCTTCTGCTTCTGTATTACCAAACTTACAATCAAAATCCCAATAATCAGCGCCTGCAGGCAGAGTTTTGTTGCGCTCGCGCTTTAGGTATTTTTTAAGCTCATGCTTAACCGCATCAACGCGTCTTTCAAGTTTGATTTTCGGGTGAATTAGTTCAAATGTCTTTTTCATAGTTGCCTTCAAGCAAAAAATACTCAATCGGCAAAACAGTATGCCTGAGTAGGTAATGTGTATTGATTTAAGCGTAAAGCTTACACTCGAATAAATACAGAAATGTAGTAGGGTATTTTACGTTATATTTTATGAGCTGGCGAGGGACTTTGTGAATGCCGAAGAGAATAAAAGCTGAATTGGTTGCGTGAGTTCGCAGCCAACTCATGTTACTAAAGTAGCTGTTGATTATGACGGGTTAATTCGTGCTAGGTTGCGTTACGGTCGCGGCCGCCAATCTACGCTCCAAGCGCTCTAGCTTTTCTGCCAGTGCGGTTTGCGTCATTTCTATTTGGGCAAGGCTTCCTCCGATCTCAATTTGTTTCGAGTCTCGGCTTTGCGTTTGAGACTTTAACTGATCAACGTCATCATTGATTGCGGCAATTTGGTTTTTGAGTACGTTAGCTGCTTGCTGTTGCTCTTCTATTAGCGAGAGTTTTAAAGCAAGCTCCGTTTGGCTCTGAGATAGTGCTTCCACCCTAGTAGTTGTACTGGTTTGGCTTTTAGCATTATTACTTGCTTGTTCCTCAAGCTTTTTGATTTCTGATTGGTTTCGTCGCCACGCTGACGCCCACAGTTTATCCATCTGTGACCAAAGCTCGTCTGTGCGCTCGGTAAGTGTGTTCAACTTTGCTTGCATTGCACCTGCAGACAAATCCATCTCTTCATCTGTGGCAGTGAGCGTATGCTCAAGCTCGGCAATGCGTTTTGTTGATTCGAGTAATTGCGTTTGTGTTGCTGAAAGCTGCCCATAGAGCCCAAATACTGATGCGGCCAGAGCAATAATGGCAGCAATGCTTATCCAGTTTATGACACCTGTTTTTTGGGTTTTTATTGCTTTTGATTTGGAGGAGGTGTTCGACGTAGATACCTTATTATTCGCTTGATTGAGAGAGTCTTTAAACGCTTCAACCTGATCTAAATCGGGCGTAATACTTGGTAGCTCAGGCTCAATTCTTTTATCCAAGGTATATTCCTCTTTTTCGGGTTTATCTGGAACTCTGGCAGCTTATACCAATTGAGTAAATTCTCCAACTATTAGAAGTATACATAGCGATATTATCAAATGGCTTAATGGTGTGTTGATCATTGTAGGTGGGATTGGATATATGCCTGAATGATGCTGTAGCAAAACGGCTGCTCTGATGTAATAGGCGCGCAGAAAACGTAAATCAACTGCGTTTTCTGCGCTATTCTAGACGCTAGCGGTTTTTGCTTTTTAAAAGCTCATTGAGCTTCTCTTCAACCCGCAAAATATCTTCTTTGGTCGCTAAAACTTGATCAGGTTTGCCTTGCTCTTCTTCATGCATTACTTGCATCGCATCGACGATAATACCGATAAAAAGATTAAGTACCGCAAAGCTGGTGATAATGATAAAGGGTACAAAGAACAACCAAGACTGCGGAAATAGTTCCATAGTCGGACGGACAATTCCCATTGACCAGCTCTCTAGCGTCATTACCTGAAACAGTGTGTAAGCTGAGGCGCCAATGGAGCCAAACCACTCTTGCATGTTGGGATCTGGGTGTTGGCCAAATAATTTTGTTGTGAGTACTGCAGACACATAAAACACAATGCCAAGTACGCCAATTACTGAAGCCATACCCGGTAGTGAGTGTCCAAGGGCACCAATAACCCGACGCATCTGAGGAACAACAGAAAATAGTCTTAAGACCCTTAAAATTCTAAACGCCCGTAGCACCGACAAGGCTCCAGTTGAAGGTGCCCATGAGATAGCGACAATAACGAAGTCAAAGATGTTCCAACCGGACTTGAAAAATTTCAGACGATAAACAATCAGCTTCAACAAGAGTTCAAGGGTAAAAATCATCAATATGACAAAGTCAATCTTGTGCAGTAGAGCTGCATTGTTTTTGCCAAACTGAGTCGTTTCTAGGCCCAGTGTCACAGCATTAAACAAAATTACTGCAATCAGAAAGTTCTGAAACAGTTTAGCCTCTACGAGTGCAGTTAGTTTTGACATTACGTTGTTTGGTGGTGTCATGTATCTAAAACGAATAGCTAAAATAAGTACGCCATAATGTAGGGCAAATCATGGTTTTTCAAGATTAAAATAACCAAAACACGATACAATTGTTCTAAAAACCGCAGCAGTAGATTAAGTTAGCTGCTTTGGTGAGTTATTGAAATCTTTGCTTTATAAACTAATCCTCAGGCCCGAGTAGGGTATAGGTAAGATGTTTACGCATATCTTTTAAAATCACTCCTTTTTTCAGCATGGCGGCGCTTAAACGCTTTTGCCATTTTAGAAGATCCGGCTTTGCGACTTCCAATGCCTGTTCATTCTCAAATTGGAAAAAGAGTATTAATGAGCCGGGGAACAAGTGATATTCCACATCAAACCAACATTGCACCATGCCGGGAATTTCTGCACGAGCTTGTTCTTCGAGTTTGTCTGCAATGGTGAGTACCAAAGCTTGCTGTTTTTCTTGTACTTTTGAGAGCTTTTTCATAATGCTATGGATGTAAGAGGCCAAAAGCCTAATTATACCCAAGCTTTTGGGCTATCAACAACTTTGTTGGTGGTTGCACGCTCAAAGTGAATTGCTTTTTCAATTCACTTTGAGCCGCTTTTTTCGAATTCCTGTGCTGACAGCGCAAGTTTTGGTAGCGGTAGTTGGATTACTTCTGTGCTGTAGATCTTTTAAATTGGGTTTTGTAGAGATGAAATTAAATACATCGCTCCGTTTGGCTCTATATGGCCGTCGCAGTTGCCGCTTTCTATTTGAGCGGTGCTCAATGCGGCTTGACCATCGGTTGGTAAATAAAGCGCTTTTGATACACGTCTGCAGCTTTTTGATTGGATAGTTTGCTGTTCGACGATAAGAATATGTCCACCGCCTATCACGTAAGCGTTGGGAATGTTGGTTTGCGCTAGAAAGGCGACTTTGCAGGCTTTGTCGTTATTGAAACCGTTTGCTATTATCTCCTTAGAGGCTGGGGTCGAAACGGTAATGACACATTTTTCACCAATGGATACAGCGTATTGTCCCAGTTGCCACTTTGCTGCTACTTCGCCTTGTGCAGCCGCTAAATTACTTATGCTGATCGTTGCTATAAGTGCTAAATATTTCATGAAAGCCTTCTTGCATATCCCTATTCATCATTGTGTGGTCACTTTACATTAGTATCTCATCCTGCAGTTTAGGCATCTGCTCGACCAACAGGGCTAAATATTTTATTATCATGGCAGTATAAATCTTATGCAAGGAGCATAGTCTGTTATGACCAAGGAAAAATCGTTATCACTTTCTACAAAGCTGAAGTTTTTGTTTGCTGCAATTGGCAAGCATTTGGGCCTTATCTCCATTGGCATTCCGTTTTGTATTGTTGGTGGATTCGCCATTTACATTGGGGCAACTGAGCAATACGGTGCAGGTATTGGGGCTGTTATTTTTGGTGCTATATTTATCTTGATACCTCTTGGAATGTACGCTTTTTCCCTGCCATCAAGTATTCGCTACTACTACGAAAAAGAATTGACGAAAGAGTTTGGTAAGCACCTTTTCGGCACCATCACTAACAAAAGAATTGAATCTAACACTTATGTTCACCGAGACGAGTATGACCGGGAAGTGGAGCATTAGGAGACTTTCTATTTCGTTGAGTACAGCTATCAATTTCAGGGCAGCCGTGAAGGTGAGTTTATTCTGGATAACAAAGATTTTTATGACAAGTTGCAGGTTGGAGATGATTTACCTATCCAAGTATTGACGGTAAAACCAAGCGTAGCAGAGCCCAGGCTCACGAAATTGGGAAAGCGCTACGGACTTAAGCCCGCTGAAAGTTACTAGGCTAAATATGCAATTGATTGAGGCTTACGCTTCAACCAGTTGACGCTGAAAATACCCTTTTAGAAAATCGAGCAGTAAGCGAACTTTTTTAGAGTTGGCATTGCCTTCAGGGAAAACGCCATAAACATGTATGTCTGGCAGGGTGTAATCTTCTAATACAGGAACCAAAGTTCCGGCTTGTATTTTTGGTAACGCGTCGTAAGTTGGAATTCGTCCAAGACCATGACCACCCTCCACAAAAGCGGTGCGTGCCGCTGCATTGTTGGTGCTTATATCGCCCTTCATCGTGATGCTATAGGCCCTAGCCCCTTTACTCAATGTGAGCGCCCCCGATGTCAGCTTGTAAATCACCCATTGATGCTGGTAGAGATCGGTGGGGTGTTTGGGGACGCCATACTTTTGCAAATAATCTGGCGATGCGCACAGACAGGTTTCTAGCACTGAAAGTTTACTGGCTTGCAAGCCTGAATCGGGAAGTGGGGCACCTCGAATGGCCAGATCAATGCCTTCTTTGATGATATTGACGACTTCATCTGTGAGCATGATATCGAGCTGGATCTTAGGATACATAGCTCTAAATTCATTGAGTGCAGGCACTATGGTTTGCAAGCCAACATTAACAGGGCAGGTAAGCTTTATTAGACCGATAGGCTCTTTCTTTAAATTCTCAATTTGCTGGTTTGCGGCAAAGGCTTGCTCTGCAATCACACGGCAGCGCTGGTAGTATTCGCGACCTGCTTCTGTAAGTGAAATGGTGCGAGTCGAGCGATTGAGCAATTTTATGCCTAACTGTGACTCCAGTTTTTTAACATGGTAGCTCACCACTGCGCGAGACAAATTTAAATGCCTAGCGGCGCCACTTAAAGTGCCTTGCTCGATAACTTGGGCAAAGACAACCATGCTTTTGAGTTGCTCAAACGAAATATCCACGCACTACTCCATCGACTTTGATAAATTCATTGTATCAATTGTTTGAACAAAGAGTTAGCTTTTGTCTGCATTGTTTAACTAGTCTTAAGCTCATACTTTTATATTTATCCGCAGGCTAAATAGTCTGAAGTTTGAACAAAGAATGAGAGGTAATTTTGATGACAGCAAAGAAAATTTTAATGGTGCTAACGTCACATGCAGAACTAGGCAACACAGGTGAGAAGACAGGGTTTTGGATTGAAGAGTTTGCTGCACCTTACTATGCCTTTGTGGATGCAGGGGTAGAAGTAACGCTTGCTTCACCAAAAGGTGGTCAGCCGCCAATTGACCCAAAAAGCGAACAGCCTGATTTCCAAACCGACAGTACTAAGCGCTATTTTGATGATCAAAAAACGCAGGAACTGGTGGCAAATACGCTGCCGCTAGCAGAGGTGAACGCGGCAGATTTTGACGCCGTATTTTACCCAGGCGGTCACGGACCTCTATGGGATTTAGCAACAGATACCAATTCAATCCAATTGATCAGTTCCTTTTTAGCTGCAGATAAACCAGTTGGTGCGGTATGCCATGCAACCGCTGTGCTGATGGATGTAAAAGCTACATCGGGCGAATATCTGGTAAAAGGTAAGGTGGTGTCTGGTTTTACGAATAGTGAAGAGGAGGCCGTCGGGCTAACTGATGTCGTGCCATTTTTATTAGAAGATGAGCTGGTTAAACGAGGTGCAGATTTCCAAAAAGTGGATGACTGGAATGTGTTTGCCATTAGAGATGGCTTACTGTTTACAGGACAAAATCCAGCAAGCTCTGAACTTGTCGCTGAGAAAATGCTGACGTACCTAAACCAGCTGTAACCTGCTTATCAAAAGGAATAAATCATGAGTAACGCAATAAACCAAGCTCAAAACGCACAAACGAATCGTCGCATTACCTTGGCGTCGCGCCCACATGGTGCACCAACGCAAGAAAATTTCAATTATGAAGAAGCACAGATCCCAACGCTAAAAGAGGGAGAGGTGCTTCTTCGTACCGTCTTTTTGTCGTTAGATCCTTACATGCGTGGCCGTATGAGCGACGCAAAATCCTATGCAGATCCGGTTGCTATCGGCGAAGTGATGGTGGGTGGTACGGTATGCCGAGTCGAAGAATCGAATAACCCTAAATTTACCCAAGGTGACTGGGTACTCGCGATGAGTGGCTGGCAGGACTATAGCGTTTCGGATGGCACGGGCTTACTTAAGTTAGATAACAATTTACCCAACCCATCATATAGCTTGGGCGTTTTAGGGATGCCAGGCCTTACTGCCTACATGGGATTGATGGATATCGGCCAGCCAAAAGCTGGAGAAACTGTAGTGGTTGCTGCAGCAACAGGTGCTGTAGGGAGCCTTGTTGGACAAATAGCAAAACTGCAAGGCTGTAGAGTAATAGGTATTGCTGGTGGCGCTGAAAAGTGCAGTTACGCTACTGAGGCACTTGGTTTTGATGTCTGCCTTGATCATCGTAAGGATGATCTCGCAGAGCAGTTAGCTCAGGCTTGCCCATCTGGTATCGACGTCTATTTTGAAAATGTGGGTGGTAAGGTGTTCGATGCGGTTATGCCACTGCTTAACTCAAGTGCTCGGATCCCACTTTGTGGGTTGATCTCTCAGTATAATGCCACTGAATTGCCACCAGGACCTGATCGTATGTCTATGTTGATGGCGACACTGCTTACTAAGCGAGTGAAAATGCAAGGCTTTATTGTATTCGATGATTATGGGCATAGATACAACGAGTTTAGCGAAGCGATGCAACCATGGTTAAACGCGGGCAAGATTAAATACAAAGAGCATCTAGTTGAGGGTATGGATAATGCTGTTGAGGCGTTCATTGGCTTACTAGAGGGTAAAAACTTTGGCAAGCTTGTTGTGCGTTTAGGTCCAGACGAGCTGGTATAACTAAATTTTAGGAAGGATAAATCGATGTTAACTGTTCACCACTTAAACGAGTCACGCTCGACAAGAGTGCTTTGGCTTTTACATGAACTCAACATGCCTTATGAGCTTGTGGAGCACGAGCGAAACTCTGAAACGCGCCTTGCGCCTGAAAGTCTTAAAAAGGTGCATCCACTTGGAAAAGCCCCCGTGTTGGTCGATGACAGCCTAGTCTTATGTGAGTCTGGAGCCATCATGGAATATCTGCTAGATAAGGCGGAAAAAAGTAGTTTGCAACCAGATGTGGGGACACCTGAGTACTATCAATATCAAGAATGGTTGCACTTTGCTGAGGGGTCATTGGCGCTGCCGGTGATCGCGTCTTTGATGATGAAGATGGAGCAGCGTACAGGCGATAAACCAATGGATGGCTATATTGCTAAAGAAGTAAATGTCGACTTTTCTTACATAGATGCCACACTTGCTAAGCAAAGCTATTTTGCTGGCAACGACTTTACCGCCGCAGATATTATGATGACGGTGATGCTAGAAATTGCAGATAAAGTCGGTTTGCTCACAACGCGTGGCAATATCAAAGCTTATCTTGAAAAAGTGCAAGCTCGCGGTGCATATCAAGCTGCACGAAGCTATGGTTAGCGTTTTTAAAAGCCAGAGCTTTGCTCTGGCTTTTGCATACGATTCCTTCTACTACAGATCACTCCGTCAATATGCCTGCTTTTTCATTTTTTGGCTTGGCTTTTCTGCCGTTTAATAAAATACCAATCACCGTATTTCTAACCAAATAATGGTAGCTAATAATGCCTACCGTCACCGTCAGAGATAAAGCAATAATAAACTTGATGAAGGCAGATACCTCCATGTTCGTAAGAGGAAATTGAATATACATAAGTACAGGAATATGGATGAGATAAATCCAATAGGAGGCATCTGAGATATAGCGACTTTGTTTGTTAAATCGACTCAACCATTTGAACCCCGCTAAGTAAGCGACAGCTGTCCAGCTGAGGATGGCGATGGTTTGAACTACAACGCTGATCAAATTGATTTTTTCAGGCGCTGCGTCGCCTGTTTTAACCGCGATTATAACTTTTTCAAGCGACGGTGGTGGCGGCAAAAAGTAAAAGTATGCAACCAATGAAGTGCAGGCAATAATTAATAACCAGTTGAATTGCTTTGAGTAGCGAGTTACCACTCCATGATGATGAAATAGTCCTGCACCCAACAAAAACAAAGAGCCATAAAACCCGTAAGCCCACCAATGAGGTTGCAGTTTATCAGGAGCTGGAAATGGCACCATCAAATTGACCATAGATACGATGACAATAAGCGGTAACACGGCACATAAAAAGATTGGTTTAACAACGGTATCAAGGATGTGTTGATAAAACTGTGGAAACTTGTGTAGCAGCCAAAATAACACACAGAACTGGCTTAAATACCATAAAAACCATAGATGCATACTTGTCACCTGAGGCTCTTTTATCTGCTGCATAACATCAAATAACGGTGGTGGGGCGCTGGCAACGCTGCTGCCCCAATGCATCGCATGTAATAACACCAACAAGGTGAGCGGTAGAAAAATAATAAAGGGAATGAGTAGCCGTTTTAACCTGTTTTGAATATAAGCGTTACCACCTCGTTTTTGAATAAGCAGGGCGGCACAAAAGCCGGCGATGATAAAAAATAGTGGCATCCTGAATAGGTGCGTCCACATGGCGAGGTAGTTAAAAAAGACATTTTTGTTTGGATCGACACTGATCCAAAGGTTATGAAAATAAGGGCCGTGCGCCAAGGCCGCATGAAAAACAACGCCAAGCAATAGTGCTAAGCCTCGCATATTATCAATATAATGAAAGCGCGCGTTACTGTGCATTTCGCTGTCCCTGTACTAGATACTTGTCAGTTGGTTATACTATATTTTCTTGCCCAATAAAATATTGAAGAAAAGCGAACTCTTTAGACTGAATCGTTGTTACGAAAACATTTAATAACAAATAAAGTAGATGATCGACTTTATTTTTATCCTGATTTGGACTCAAAATAGAGACTTTATCTCGCTGGAAACGGAGCCAGAATGAAAACAAAATTGATATTTGTAAGCGCAGTATTAGCGATAGGGTTAGTGGGGTGTAATAGCGACAGTAGTGGTCCACATGGCGGGGGGCAATGTGGTGGTGTTGGTAACTCAAGGTTTGATATAACTGGCTTTACCCTCGGCGAATTTAGCGCTGATAAGGTGGATGAATGGGTTGACACTGAGTATGATGGCGTTGAACCTATTTCGTATCAAACACTCGTATTTCAACTTAAAGCTGATACGCAGTCTGTAGCGCAATTAAGCGCACCGAGCTTTAAGTTCTCTTTAATTAGCACCGCTTATGCCTGTTCACCTGTTCCTCCGTATACCGATGAAAAAATTACGGATATAAACATAACCTCTAGCGCTGCGTTTAGTGACGAGTTACCTGCAGGTTCAAGCTTAAATGAGGTGTTTGACATTGTCTATATTGGTTCTGATTACTCAAATCAGGTTGATTATCGTGGGCTGGATAATGGCGAAAAAGACTACTTTTCAATATCCGAGTTTTTAAATATTGAAGAGAAAAGAGCCAGCAAATTTATCCAGTTTGCACTGAATAGTGAGCCCACCTATAAGCAGAACCATGTATTTTATATTGAAATTTCACTGGATACCGGCGAACAGTTTTCGCTAGAATCTCAAGAACTCAGTTTTATCGAATAATACTAAAAGTATCACACCACAGCGTTAAGCTGTGGTGCTGTGTTCACTGCTTTGAATACTTGATTGAGGCGGCTCCAGCTGCGCTTCAATGGCGTGGATCAGCAACATCGCTTTATGCCACTGTTGTGAAAGTTGCCACATTTCCGACAGTGTATTGATATTGCTTACCATCTTATCTATCGCTAGTGACGCGTGAGTACCTGCTAGAATTAAGTCATCTTTCACATCGTCATGTAAACGTTGCAATGCCTCTTGCGCCGACGATAGTTCTGCAGGTGTTATGCTTTGCTCATGTAAACTGGTTTTCATAAAGTGGCTAAGCTGGGCTTGGTATTCATTCAATTGTGCATGCAAGTCATGGTGTTCTGCGAGTTGCTTATATGGAGCGTGTTCCCTTAACTGCTCTACACAATGGCTACATGTAGACAAATACTGCTCAATACGCATGAGTTTAGCGAGTAATGAGGTGGTCTGGGGTGATAATGCTGATTGCTCTACCGACACAATAAAAAGGCTAATCTGCTGACACAGTGATTGGATTGCATGGAGTGCCTGTTCAATCGCGAGTTTATCGGTCGGGAGTAGGCATTTATCAAACTGGGCTAACACCTTATCTGCAACGAGTTTGGACTCAAGCAATAAAGCATTGATTGCAAGTTCAGGCGTTTGAGCGATGGTATTATCCAAAAAGCGTGGTCTTGAAGCCGTTTCCTCGGCACTGCAAAAGCGTTTCATTAAAAAGCCAGCGAGCCTGTCATTAAGTGGAAAGATGAGTAGCACACCCAAAATATTAAACAAAGTATGAAAAAGTGCCAATGACAAGGCGGGATCAGCAGTGACGCCGAAAAGCGCGGTAAAATAGTTGATGAGATAAAACAGCACAGGTAATACCGCGAAAGCGACGACCGCGGTGAACACATTAAATATCACCTGAGCCGCCGCGACGCGTTTGGCATTAGCTGTTGCGCCAATGGATGCCAAAATAGATGTTGATGTGGTACCGACGTTTGCGCCGATAACCATCGCGCCTGCGGCATATAATCCAATCATACCACTAGCAGCGGCGGTAATGGTCAAGGCGATGGAAGCACTGGAAGATTGAGTGAGGGTTGTCATCACCATGCCCACCAGCAAAAAGGTCAACATGCCGCTTATTCCCTCTGCGGTAAACTGGCTTAAATCAAAAGCAGCGACAATATGCTCAAACGCGCCTTTGAGAATATCAATGCCGATAAAAAATAGCCCAAAACCAACCAAGGCCATGCCTGCTGACGCTAGTCGTGAGCGAGGTAGTAGCAACTTCATCAAGGCGCCAATACCAATCAAGGGGAGTGCGATAGCTTGGATATTAAATTTAAATCCAACCGCGGCCACTAACCAGCCAGTGATGGTGGTGCCAACATTGGCGCCATAGACGATACCAAGCGCCTGATGCATGCTGATAAGACCCGCATTCACAAAGCCCAAAGAAGCCACAGTAACCGCGCTGGATGATTGCACTAAGGCTGTCATGCAAAAGCCAGAAGCAATACCGCGCTGAGGGGTTTTGGTCCACACTCCAAGTACTCGACGCAGCGACGAACCGGCTGCTAATTTTAGGCCGTCTGTCATCATGCTTATCGCAACTAAAAATATCCCCAAACCGCCGAGTAGCGTTCCTGCAAGTTGAAGTGTTTCCATATCCCTTCCACGTATTACATTTTTACTCTGTTTGCTTGTTGCACAATATCACTTTTGTTGTGCGTTGCTTTGTTTAACGTCAACTTTTACATAAGTTGTAATTAGCAGCTCTGAACAAAATTAAGTCGCTAGGATTTTGAGCTCAGATCTTTCAGAAATTGCATGGGCGTTACGCCGTTGCACGACTTAAACGCACGAATAAAGCTACGCTCATCTGAAAACTGCAGCGTGTGCGCCACCTCATACAAACTACTACCTTGAGTGAGTCGCAGTTTGGCTTGCTTGTTCTGTACGTTGTTTTTTAGTTGCCTAAAATTGGTTTGATACTCAGCGAGCCTTCGTCTTAATGTTGCTGGACTGATATTGAGCTTGTCGGCTATTTGTTCTTGGCATAATATTCCCGCGTTAAGTTCACTATAGACTCTATCAAGCAAGTTAGCATGGTCGTTAATCGACTGCTGGTGATGGAGCGTGTTTGCTAGTGAATGGTAAATGGTGCTGAGCGTAAGATGCTCTAGCTTCGCTAAATCTAATGATTGATTCGTTTCTTGGTATTGATAGGTGAGTAAGTAGCGATTACTTAAGGGTTTAATGGGAATGTGGGTGATAACCGAATTTAGCAGCGAGCTTGAGTCACTTTTGGTCTGTACTTGTGTGAGTTGAACTTGGGTGGTTTCGGCGCACACGTATTTTACCAAGCCGTGGATCAATACCAGCATGCTATCTAACATACAGCGAGAAAATTGTGCGTCAGCGGCCGTGGCGTAGTCAAAGGCTGCATCATCAATTATGTAACTCACTTGAGTGTGAGATACCTCACAAAAATTGTAAGTTCCCGCATGGATAAAGTTATAGCCACGGGCAAGCTCTTGTAATAGCTGAGTAATGGTACGGCAATGGCGCAGACTATTGAATACAAATTCGTTGGTGCCAGGCAGAAGCTTTTTACGGTTAAGGTTTAGGCTTTCGTCATTGAGCTCGACAGCACAGTGTTCCATCACGCGCATAAACTCAATGGCATCTAGGGCGTCAATGGCTTTATTGATAGCCAAATACTGCGCGACCGCAGCAAATTCCAGTTTTGCTGCGGTGAGTGTGTGCTGCATCAATTGCACGTAGCAAGGTGCAATGGCGGTGTTTGACATAAATACGTAAGCTCATCCTGTCACTCTCAACAATTCAGTTAATCAACATCAACTCAAGATAGCAATAGTTTTGCGTTGCAACTTTAGTGCAGTATTTTGTCACCACCCGCAGAGGGGGCTGCTAGGGAGCACTTAACCAATTTTTGATTTGGTTGATTGCACTGGGTTCCCAGCCAAGCTCTAGGTGGTTGGTGGTCACAACCGCGGAGCCCGCCAAGTTACTTATTCCCGTGCTGTCGATGCAGCTACTGATAAATACAACGCCATCGGAAGGGCCGGTATGCTCATTGTGAATAAATGCCATATCGGCCTGATCGCCACAAAGATTATAAACTTGAACGCTGCTGTCGGTGCCAGTGCTACGAACTTGGTCTACTAGTGAGTTGACCGTAAACGCTGCGATACCTCGGCCTTTGCTCACAAACCCTAAGCCACCGTAGTAAGTGGTATACCAATCTTGCTCTGTGGTGGGTAGTGCATATTTATCATCTAGTGCTTTTAGCATCTGCGCAGAGCCGGGAAAGTAAGGCGAGTCGTAAACCCACTCAGAACTTGAATACCATAGGCCAAAACATAATATCTGATCATGCGCAGTAGGCCCATTTATGCTGCCGCCACATTGCGAATAAGCACCATAGGTATGATTAACACCGTGACGAAATGACCAATCAATGCCGTTGTTGGGGGCACCGAGCATCACCAGTTTGCGTACGTCACTGTTGAATTTAGTGCTCCAAGCATTGGTCAAAGAAGAAATATACATACGGGCATTAAACGCGCTTTTTGACCAAGTGACTAAATCGACTTGCGTTGCACCAGTCTTATTTTTAACCTGAGCGATGGCATTGGCTATCTGCTCCGCCCAGATAAAGCCATCGCCATTTTTATGCGCCAGATTTAAGGCAAAAACTTTATAATTATCATTGGCAAGCGCTTGCATTAAGCCTTGCGAAGGGCAGTTTTGTCGACCACAGCCGTAACTACCGGCCTCGTTTGGATTTGCCCAAGCCAAATCGGCATTTTGATTGGCACCGTGGATCAGCAACACCGGTGTTTGGCGGCTGTTACTATCCCAACCCGGCGCATGATAAAGCAGAAACTGCGCAGAGCTTGGTTGGCTAGATGCAAAGAAAGTAGCGCGCTGACCTGATTGATCGCCACGGCCGTCGGCAGGAAAGCTTTCATTGCCAATATGCCCTGAGTTATCTCGCCACCTTTCAACTTTTTGCCAGCCATTATTAATACCTGAGGTATAGGTGGCTTCAAGTGTCGCTGAAGCGTGCGCTAAACCACTTGCTGCAAGTGAGATAAAAACGAGCAAACCATAAGTATGAGTGCGCAACGCCGTGTTTGTGTTTTTCATATTCTTATCCTAGGTCAAGTCATGTTTTAACTGATTGGCGATATTACTGCGCGCGAGCTTGCAGGCGTCGAGCACGGCAAAGGAGAAAAACGCATGTATGGTATTTTCAAAGCAGGTTAAAGTATTAAGCACACCCGCTTGCTTTAGTTTTTTAGCGAGTAGTATTCCCTCATCGTAAAGTGGGTCGTAGCCGGCAAGCAACACACTGGTGGTAGGAAGGTGCGTCATGTCTTCAATAAATAATGGCGAGACATTGACGTCCGCCGCACTTTGCTCGGGTGCTAAATACCAGTCGCAGGTGTCTTTAATTGCCTCTCTGGTTAGCAACAAGTTTCCATCGCCATACTGCATGCGTGACGGATAGGTTTCATGGGGAGAAAAAGAGTCAACCACAGGGTAAACTAGGTATAAGTTACTTAGGGTGTTTGGCTGTTGTTGATGTAAGTTATGCGCTGCAACAAGCGCTAAGTTGCCACCCGCACTGTCACCCATCAGGGAAATCTTAGTAGGGTCTAGCTCCAACCGCTGGTGGTTTTCTTGCAGCCAATCCACTACAGCGATTACTTGTTGCAGGGCGCATGGGAATTTATGCTCAGGCGCAAGGCTGTATTCGACGCTGAAAAAAACGACTCCGGATTGCTGGCATAAGTCTTTTACCAGTCCGTCATAGCAGTCGACATCTCCTAAAGACCAACCGCCGCCGTGGACAAACACCACCGCAGGACTGGGGCTTGCCAAAGACTGCGCTGGGCGGTAACAGCGAACGCCCACGTGAATACCATTGTGTTCAATGTGTAGGTCTTGGCTACTTACTTGTGCGTCAACCTCTCCCGCGAGCCCCAAAAACATCGCTCTTGCGCCTTGTCGTGAGGTCTCAATGGAGATTTCGATGTCATGAATGTCGCCAGCTTGAGCCGCGAGATCGTCTAACAATGCTTGTGTTTGTTTGTCTAATTTCATAATTAAAACTTATATTTAAGGTTGATACCGTACGTTCTAGGCGCGCCGTAATAACCAAGTTGAACCCCAGGTGCTGCGCTAAGATCGAAGCCGTGTTGGCGATAGCGTTTATCGCCTAAGTTTTTGCCGTATAAACTTGCTTCCCAAGTGTCGTCCGCGGAGCGATAGTGTAGTGACATATCAAAGAGGGTGTAGCCAGACTGTGCAAGTACCTCTGAGCTGCTCACGGTGAGATAAGTTTTACTGCGATAAGCGGCACTAGCACGTAGTGAAAATTCGCCTTGTGTAAAGGCGCTAAAGAAGTATTCAAAACCTGCACGACCATTCCATTTAGGTGAATTAACCAGCTCCCTTTCATCGCTGACTTCTTTACCAAAGTCGCCGATGAGCTCATCATAACCGCCCCCTAAATAGCCCAAGTTGAGGTTCAGTGTGAGGTTATCGGAAGCCACGGCTTCGAGCTCCATTTCTGCGCCGTAAATAGTGGCTTTACCTGCATTTTCAAACAGTGATAAAAACGCGCCGGTGTCAGGGTCGATAGAAAAGCGGCTGAGTTGAAAGTTTTTGTAGTCATTGAAAAAAGCAGCGGTATTTAAACGAATATTCTGCTTATTCAATAAAGACTTAGAGCCAATTTCATAGCTCCACAAGGTTTCTGGTTCAAAAGGTTGTGCAAATGATGTGATCCGGCCGTTAAAACCGCCACTTTTAAACCCTTTTCCGGCGCTCAGGTAAACCATGCTGTCATCAGATATGCTGTAATCGAACACCACCTTTGGGGTAAACTCTTTCCACTCCTTGGATGCGCTGTAGCCTGTAGGGCTATAGCCAATACCTGTGCCGAATACCGCCTCCATTTCCTCTGCTGTTGTTACACCGGTGCCAAAAAACTCCTCGCCTTTGGATGTGACTTCTTTTTTCTCAATGGTGTAGCGTGCGCCAAGCGTGACGTCGAGCTTTTCAGTCAAAGACCAAGAGAAGTTAGCGTAGAGGGCTGAGCTGGTATTTTCTTGATCGCGTTCTCCTGCGTTAATCACAGGCCAAGGCAGGTAAACGTCTGGTGACACCATAACGAAAAAGTCCGGTGCAACGGAGCCGCCAAAACTCAGGTCGTCTTCATTAAAGTAATAGAGCCCAGATACCAAGGAGAACTTGTCGTCTTTGTATAACCATTGAAACTCTTGGCTTATCTGCTGTTGATCTTCGAAATTAAAAATACCAAATGATGCATCAGGGGTGGCATCTAAGTCTAAGTGCGTGCGGTATTCCATTTCGCGTCGAGCAGTGATGGATTTAAATACCGAGTGTCCCGTGAGATATTCAAGCGTTAAGCTCGCTCCCGAGGTATCCAGCTCTTCTAAATCGTTGTAGTTAACGTCGACGACAAAAGGGTCTTCCTCAGGTGTATAGTAGCCTTCTTTTACCACAGAATAGATAGGCGTTTCTCGATGTGGGGTGCGTGAGCTTGAGGGAGATGCGTTCGAACCATCGACAACTAAATAGGCCGAAAAATTCTCACTTGGTTGATAAAGTAAGCTGCCGCGCCACGCTAGGGTATCTTTGTCATGGTCGTCACTATTGTTATAGCGATTCTCACTAAAGCCATCTCGGCTACTTTTGGCAATCGCAAATCGCCCAGAGAGCGTGTCTTCAATCAATGCGCCGTTGACGCTAGCTTTTATCGTCCGAGCATTATAATTTCCAAGCGCCACGCTGACATATCCTTCGTTATCTTGCGAAGGTTTGGCACTACTGAAACGCACCGCGCCACCTATGGTATTGCGACCGTAAAGGGTGCCTTGTGGACCACGTAATACCTCGATTTGCTCAGGGTCGACAACATCTAAAAAGGCACCTTGAACGCGCCCAAGATATACGTCGTCGAGATACACACCAACGCCGGGGTCATTAAAGGAGATAGAGTCAATTTGGCCAACTCCGCGAATATAAATGACGGCGTTGGAAGCATCACCTGAGTGCAGGTTAAGGTTCGGAACGTGAGATGCCAAGTCACCAAGATCTTGTACGTTCATCTTCTCAAGTTCTGAGGCGGAGAGGGCGGTCACTGCAAGCGCGACATCTTGTAGATTTTCGGTTTGCCGCGTTGCGGTAACACTGATCCGCTCAATTTTTTTGCTTTGCGCAGCGCTAAGCGTGGGCTCCGCTTCGGCATAGCTATGGCCTGATAATACTGCCGATATCAGAAGTGACAAGGTATGCCGTGGTATACCTTTGGTTGAACTGACTCTATGTGATTGAGTTGCTGCAATCATGCTGAGTAACCTTTCGTCGTTATTATTATGTTCTCCAGTATAGGAATGAAGAAAATTCAATAGCTAGGACAAAAACAGTCAACTTGATGAGCAAATTAGCTCAGGGTAGAGTAAATAACCTGTTGCCCAAATACGCTGTCTGAGCCAAGTTGGCACACTTGACACTACTGTTCTTTCAGATTTAAAAGATGCAATTGATATCTATGACAATTAATTAGGTCTAAATGGCTATCCGTTTTTTATAACCAAATTAAAGAGGTAATGATGAACATTAGACCAGAAAACACACAAGATTATGAAGCCATTCGCTCACTTACGTACTTAGCTTTTGAAAATCATCCGCATCATGAACCAGGAACAAAGCCGACGGAGCACCTGATAGTTGAAAAGCTAAGAAATACAGAGCGTTTAGCGCTATCTTTGGTTGCTGAAGATGGAGAAAGCGTTGTTGGCCATATTGCCTTTTCTCCTATAACAATCAATGGAAAAGCCAGTAAGTTGTTAGCACTAGCACCGCTATCCGTTGCCCCAAAAGTGCAGGGAAAAGGTATAGGAAGTCTGCTAATTAACCGAGCGTTAGAGATACTAAAACAGCGAGAGGTAGACGGCGTTGTGCTGATTGGCGAGCCTGAGTATTACTCACGCTTTGGGTTTAATCACTCCCCAAGGCTTACATTTTCAGGGATACCTGCAGAATATTTTATGATTAACAGCTGGTGTGAAAGTATCCCTAGTGGAGAAGTTGGTTTCGATCCTGCATTTGGATGAAGCCATGTACAATCTTGGAAAAGTGTTGACCTAAATCTAGAAGGCACTATCTAGGTTTACTCAAATAAAGCAGTATTGTTTTGGGTACTAATAATTGGTTAGTTTCAATTGTTGATAAA
>NZ_JAKEVK010000420.1:0-625 GCF_022398435.1 Pseudoalteromonas sp. Isolate6
GATGCTGCTAGTTATGCCAGCACTTATTACCCATATAAAAATGTGTAGGACTTCAGGGAGGCACTGAGGTTCGTTCACCTGCCGCCGGTAACGTTTCTGTTGCTGTTGAAGGGAGTTAGCCAGTTTGGGTTATCAATGCTATCAGGGATAGTGGACGCGTTCTACAGGTTTACAGGAAGCTGGTGTATAATCCTGAACGCAATGGCACTAAACTCGGATAGGTAAAGTTCCCATTAAAACAAATGTGTGTAGATACGCGGTGTTCCTGTTGAACGAAGTGTTCCCGAAGAACTTCGGACACCCATCAAACGTGTTTGAAGGGCTCTATTTTGGAACAATGATGATGGGCCGTAATCTATACATAAGTTTGGGTAAGCACGTGTGCATCCATCTGTGAAATTTGTAACTAGTTGTCGATAGACAGTTTTTGTTATTTAGTTCTCGATTACCAACTTGTAACTATGCATAGCATGAATAAATATAAAATATAAATATAACTGATGGGAAACTTTGTGTTTAAGCCGGTGAACAGCTTCAATAAGTTCCTGGAGTCGATTAGACTGAGGGCCGGAAACAAGGAAATGCTTATGTCGTTTGTGCATGTGTGGAGCTCACTGTTCTCATC
>NZ_JAKEVK010000421.1:0-614 GCF_022398435.1 Pseudoalteromonas sp. Isolate6
AGTTAGTGGAACATGCTGGAAAGCATGACGAAACAGGGTGATAGTCCCGTACACAAAAACTTATCTAAAGTGAAATCGAGTAGGTCGGAGCACGTGAAACTTTGACTGAATATGGGGGGACCATCCTCCAAGGCTAAATACTCCCAACTGACCGATAGTGAACCAGTACCGTGAGGGAAAGGCGAAAAGAACCCCTGTGAGGGGAGTGAAATAGAACCTGAAACCGTGTACGTACAAGCAGTAGGAGCCCACCACCAAATAYCTTTGTTGGGGTTCTTTAACATCGACCTGCTTTAGCAGCCGATGATAAAAGACATCTCGAAGAAATAGAACCTAGGTGGTTCAAATRGCAGAGCTATTTGGGGTGGGTGACTGCGTACCTTTTGTATAATGGGTCAGCGACTTATATTCTGTAGCGAGGTTAACCRTTTAGGGGAGCCGTAGCGAAAGCGAGTCTTAACTGGGCGCTTAAGTTGCAGGGTATAGACCCGAAACCCGGTGATCTAGCCATGGGCAGGTTGAAGGTTGAGTAACATCAACTGGAGGACCGAACCCACTAACGTTGAAAAGTTAGGGGATGACCTGTGGCTAGGAGTGAAAGGCTAATCAAACCG
>NZ_JAKEVK010000422.1:0-571 GCF_022398435.1 Pseudoalteromonas sp. Isolate6
GGCTTAAATTTCTCTCCATATTTTGAAAAAGAAAGAATTGAAAACTATAACCCAAGTAATAAAATGAAAATGTCACTTAATAACAACAGGTGAACCCATGTTAAAACGTAAAGCTTTTATTGGCTTTGTAGTAACGATGTTAGGCATAGCTATTGATTTTTTAATCATCTCTCTATCCAATCATTCACTAAAAAGCAGCGCATTCGAAATATCCATGCTCTACATGATCTATATGACTATAATATCATGTACAGAAAACCGTACGAGATAACATTCAGCGCTACTTTACTATATAGAGCTTGTTCTAAGCGAGTGATCAAGCTCTTTTTCATCTACTGCGGACTGTAATAATTGTTGTAGTTGTACGAACTTCTCTTCCTGCTCATCGCTAAAACAACAAATCTAAACTGACAGCCAGCGATTGAAAAACGGGTAACTGTCAGATAAAGTCTGAGCTAGTACAGGTGAGCAGAGTATTCAGACATCGTTCTAGGTTAGTTGTTTGTCCTTGTTAAACAAAAAGTCGAGTGCAAAAATGACTCGACTTCAATTATCATGCAATCCTTAAGTT
>NZ_JAKEVK010000423.1:0-567 GCF_022398435.1 Pseudoalteromonas sp. Isolate6
GCGATTATGGTAAATCAAACAATTCAGGCGGTACGCAATGTCTAACACACTAAACAGACTCGGATCGGTCCTCTCTGGCACACAGCGCAGTATAGTAAAAGTGCTAACAGTTAATAATGATGGCACTACCACAGTAGAGCACAGCGACGGGACAACCAGCCGCGTACTGGGTGATAGTGTTCAAGAAGGCTCTGCATATATAGAGAATGATCGCATCACAGGGCAAGCACCGGACTTGCCGTATAGTGAGATTGAGATTTAGGTTACTTTTCAGCCAGTTCTAATGCGACTTTCTTACAAGCTTCAATGTCACCCCTGCTAGGTCTCTCATCATCCACTACCTCGAAATCGTAAGGATCACGTGATATAGGGCGACGATATTCTAAACACTGGAAAAAGAATTTTGTAACAGGTGTTGGCTCAACTTCTTTAACCTTAACCCGTTTTGAAGCAACTGCTGATGCTTGTTGTTCTAAGATAATATTAGTTTGGGAATATAAAAGAAAGGTGTTTAACCCTAATAAACTGACAATTATCAAACCTAAAACTATATAAATTACTCTGAAT
>NZ_JAKEVK010000424.1:0-566 GCF_022398435.1 Pseudoalteromonas sp. Isolate6
GCGGGTCATTAGCTCAGTTGGGGTCATTAGCTCAGTTGGTAGAGCAGTGGACTTTTAATCCATTGGTCGATGGTTCGAGTCCATCATGACCCACCACTTTATAAGCTTTAGAATTCGATTTGAGCGGGTCATTAGCTCAGTTGGTAGAGCAGTGGACTTTTAATCCATTGGTCGATGGTTCGAGTCCATCATGACCCACCACTTTACAAGCTTTAGAATTCATATTTGAGCGGGTCATTAGCTCAGTTGGTAGAGCAGTGGACTTTTAATCCATTGGTCGATGGTTCGAGTCCATCATGACCCACCACTTTACAAGCTTTAGAATTCATATTTGAGCGGGTCATTAGCTCAGTTGGTAGAGCAGTGGACTTTTAATCCATTGGTCGATGGTTCGAGTCCATCATGACCCACCACTTTATAAGCTTTAGAATTCGATTTGAGCGGGTCATTAGCTCAGTTGGTAGAGCAGTGGACTTTTAATCCATTGGTCGATGGTTCGAGTCCATCATGACCCACCACTTTACAAGCTTTAGAATTCATATTTGAGCGGGTCATTAGCTCAGTTG
>NZ_JAKEVK010000425.1:0-551 GCF_022398435.1 Pseudoalteromonas sp. Isolate6
ACACCGTATACGTCATCTTACGATTTTGCACAGTGCTGTGTTTTTAATAAACAGTCCCAGCCACCTGGTCACTGCGGCTCTCGTTTGCTTACAGAGCAAGTCCTTCACAAACAAGAGCGTACCTTCTCCCGAAGTTACGGTACAATTTTGCCTAGTTCCTTCACCCGAGTTCTCTCAAGCGCCTTAGTATTCTCTACCTGACCACCTGTGTCGGTTTAGGGTACGATTCAGTATAAACTGAAGCTTAGAGGCTTTTCCTGGAAGTAGGGCATCAACAACTTCACCACCTTGGTGGCTCGTCTCGACTCTCAGCCTTRGCAACCCGGATTTTCCTAAGTCACCAGCCTACAGCCTTTCACATGGACAACCAACGCCATGCTTGCCTAGCCTGCTCCGTCCCCCCATCGCATTCATACCGAGTACGGGAATATTAACCCGTTTCCCATCGACTACGCTCTTCAGCCTCGCCTTAGGGGTCGACTCACCCTACCCTGATTAACATGGGATAGGAACCCTTGGTCTTCCGGCGGAGGAGTTTTTCACTCCTCTTG
>NZ_JAKEVK010000426.1:0-547 GCF_022398435.1 Pseudoalteromonas sp. Isolate6
AAACCATTTTGGGTTGTATGGTTAAGTGACTAAGCGTACACGGTGGATGCCTTGGCAGTTGGAGGCGATGAAGGACGTACTAACTTGCGATAAGCCTAGTCAAGCCAGTAAGAGGCGCTTGAGACTAGGATTTCCGAATGGGGAAACCCACCTGCTTGCAGGTATCGTTAACTGAATACATAGGTTAACGAGGCGAACGCGGAGAACTGAAACATCTAAGTACCCGTAGGAAAAGAAATCAACCGAGATTCCGAAAGTAGCGGCGAGCGAAATCGGASCAGCCCTTAAGCTTTAGTGTAGTTAGTGGAACATGCTGGAAAGCATGACGAAACAGGGTGATAGTCCCGTACACAAAAACTTATCTAAAGTGAAATCGAGTAGGTCGGAGCACGTGAAACTTTGACTGAATATGGGGGGACCATCCTCCAAGGCTAAATACTCCCAACTGACCGATAGTGAACCAGTACCGTGAGGGAAAGGCGAAAAGAACCCCTGTGAGGGGAGTGAAATAGAACCTGAAACCGTGTACGTACAAGCAGTAGGAGCC
>NZ_JAKEVK010000427.1:0-530 GCF_022398435.1 Pseudoalteromonas sp. Isolate6
TCTTTAGTGTGTCGTTCTCTATGGCATCCACCAAAACCAGCTCACTGAGCACTACAGTTATGATGAACGGGCCAGAAAAGTTAGCAATGCCAGGTTTGATTGTGACTTTACCAGAGGCTTTGTCATAGCTGTAATTGTCATCATTGGCGCTGTAGAGCGATAGGCCATCATTATCAACAATATCTACCCAGTTAGCGTCAACGGTTACCGTTAACTCTTGGCCATCGCTCAGTGTTGCGTGTTGGGTTCGGTTACGGTCTTGCACGCACACAAGATTAAACTCATGAAATATTGGTACATAGCCGCCTTCCGGTAGTTTGCTGCGGTCAATGCCACCTGGTGGGCTAGGCACATTGATAATGGTGAGTTCATCATAATCATAGGTGATAGATTCCTGCACCATATCTACCGCAAACACCAGAGAAACCGTGCCATTACTACTTACTGAGCCAGATATATTAGTACCTGTGATGTTGCCGTTGTCATCGCTAGATGCACTATATTCAGTGCCTGCCTCAGACGTTGCGCGA
>NZ_JAKEVK010000428.1:0-528 GCF_022398435.1 Pseudoalteromonas sp. Isolate6
GGCTTATCGCAAGTTAGTACGTCCTTCATCGCCTCCAACTGCCAAGGCATCCACCGTGTACGCTTAGTCACTTAACCATACAACCCAAAATGGTTTGTATCGTCAAAGACAGTTTAACTTCGCCAGAAGTTAATATTGAATACTAAAGTAGACGCTAATTAATCATCGAAATGATTAATCGGCATTTTCTTTCGAAAACTCGATAAATAACTTTCGTTATCTATCAGAATTTAATTTTTCAGCTTTTCCAAATTTTTAAAGAGCAATATCACTTAGCCTTCAGGCCAAGCAACAATCATCTGTGTGGACACTTCGAACAAATAAGTTCTAAATCGTATAAGGAGGTGATCCAGCCCCAGGTTCCCCTAGGGCTACCTTGTTACGACTTCACCCCAGTCATGAATCACTCCGTGGTGAACGTCCCCCCGAAGGTTAGACTATCCACTTCTGGAGCAACCCACTCCCATGGTGTGACGGGCGGTGTGTACAAGGCCCGGGAACGTATTCACCGCAACATTCTGATTTGCG
>NZ_JAKEVK010000429.1:0-505 GCF_022398435.1 Pseudoalteromonas sp. Isolate6
CCCATGTTAATCAGGGTAGGGTGAGTCGACCCCTAAGGCGAGGCTGAAGAGCGTAGTCGATGGGAAACGGGTTAATATTCCCGTACTCGGTATGAATGCGATGGGGGGACGGAGCAGGCTAGGCAAGCATGGCGTTGGTTGTCCATGTGAAAGGCTGTAGGCTGGTGACTTAGGAAAATCCGGGTTGCTAAGGCTGAGAGTCGAGACGAGCCACYAAGGTGGTGAAGTTGTTGATGCCCTACTTCCAGGAAAAGCCTCTAAGCTTCAGTTCATACTGAATCGTACCCTAAACCGACACAGGTGGTCAGGTAGAGAATACTAAGGCGCTTGAGAGAACTCGGGTGAAGGAACTAGGCAAAATTGTACCGTAACTTCGGGAGAAGGTACGCTCTTGTTTGTGAARGACTTGCTCTGTAAGCAAACGAGAGCCGCAGTGACCAGGTGGCTGGGACTGTTTATTAAAAACACAGCACTGTGCAAAATCGTAAGATGACGTATACGGTGT
>NZ_JAKEVK010000043.1:0-45130 GCF_022398435.1 Pseudoalteromonas sp. Isolate6
AATCATAAGGGGTGTCCGATGGATTTAGGTGCACTTTTTAAAGGTAGATCAAAAACCCCCATATTGGCAGCGTTAATCGTTGTTCTCTTATGCGGTTCACTTTCTTATTGGCAATTGCAAAGAGCACAGCAAAAACATGTGCTGCAGCAAAAAATTGAGAGAAAAAAGGCGCAAGACGTAATTAACGGACCGCAAGCAACGCCCCTGCCGCTCACTCAAAGTATTAATGCTGAGGTTTCGATAACAGGGAGCTTTGTAGACGGTGCTGTTTGGTATTTAGATAACCAAGTTGTAAAAGGCCGGATTGGTTTTGATGTGATTGGTATTTTTAAAATTTCCAAAACTGATGAGCACTTGGCTGTTAACTTAGGCTTTGTGCCGCAACAGGCTAGTCGCGTACCTACCGCTTTTTCTCTTCCAACCGGTACAGTTTCTCTACCTGTTTATATCAAATCTAGTGAAAACAAGCGGTTCACACTAGCCAAGTCTGCAGCAGATGAGGCGACAAGACAACCTGTGATCCAGTACATTGATGTCAATTACTTATCTAAGGAGTCAGATAAACCTCTTTTACCTTTAATCGCCTATATGACTAAAAATAGGTTGGCTGGAACTGAGCCTCACTATCAGCCTGTAGTAATGTCACCGCAAAAACATGAAGCTTACGCTTTGCAGTGGTTACTCATTGCCTTGGCCGCGTTGGTTATTGGCTGGAAGCTTTCAAAAAAGGAGATTAAAAATGTCTAAAAGTGCAGCGTGGTTTATAGGGCTATTCGTACTCCCAGTGTTGTTGGCATTTATTGCTTTAAAAGTCGGCTGGATACCTGATGGTACCACTAATCATGGTGAATTTTTAAGTCAGGAGGTTCGTCAATCAGAGCTAGCGCTAGAGACCGAATGGAGTATTGTTTATCAGCGACCAAAGCAGTGCAATAAGCAATGCTCTTTACTACTCGACAGCTTACCTAATTTGTATTTAGCACTTGGGAAAAACCAGCAAAAAGTATCGCTTGTGGTATTACAAGATCAAAATGAAAAAAGTATTGAGTTCGCAACTTCTTTACCGATACACCTCAACCAGCTAGAAGATAATTATCTATATTTGGTTGATAATAAAGGGTTATTTGTACTTAAGTATGCACCGGTAGATAGTTTAGAAGCAATGCGAAATGTACAAAAAGGGCTTTTGAGTGATCTAAAGAAACTATTGAACTACTCTCGCTCTAGTTAGGAGGTAAATATGTCCAAGGTAAGAATAAAAGTCGCAGTATTTACCTGTTTTGTTGCAATAACAGTGGTGACACTTGGTGCTTTTACGCGTTTAAGTGATGCAGGACTTGGGTGTCCAGATTGGCCTGGGTGTTATGGCTTTCTAACGGTACCAAATGAGAGTCATGAATTATCGGCAGCCAAAGACAACTTTCCACATTTAGATGTGGAAGAAGAAAAAGCTTGGATTGAAATGATCCATCGCTATTTTGCCAGCTTTCTTGGGTTGCTTATATTAGTACTTGCATGTGTGAAACTGTTTAGTAAGCGAGAAACGGAGGGTCCTAGTCGTCATTATTACTTGCTGTTATTGCTCGTGTTATTTCAAGGGGCACTCGGCATGTGGACCGTGACTATGAATTTACAGCCAGTCATCGTGATGGGTCATTTGCTAGGGGGGTTTAGTATTCTTGCATTGCTGGTGTTATTGGTTCTAAGGCTGAAATACAACACTATTACTGCTAGCGTAACTAAGCTTACCTATCGCTTATGTTATGTGGCTCTTGGTGTGTTGATTATCCAAATTGCGTTGGGTGGGTGGCTTGCCGCCAATTATGCTGCACCGCATTGTACTGGGTTGCCGCTCTGTGACAATCTGCAACTTTTTTCGTGGCAGAGTTTATTGACGCTTCCAGAAGCCTCAGCGACTTACGAGTTTGGAGTGCTACCGTTCGAATCTAGAGTATCTATTCACTTCATCCATAGGGTGTGGGCAGTCACTACTGTTTTAATGCTACTTGCAGCGTGCTGGCCGTTGCTCAAAGTTAGTCAGAATCAAATACTCAGACGCTCAGCGCTTGTCGTCTTAGCTTTAGTCTCTATACAAGTTTTGGTGGGGGCTGCAATAGTACATTTCCAGTTTCCTCTACTGTTGACACTATTCCATAATTTCATGGCGGCTATGGTGTTATTAGCAATGGTTAGATTGTGCTTTTTTATCAGTCTGGCGCAAAAAGTTGGGGGAAAGTATGTATCAATTAACTAATTTTCCAGAGCTCCAAAAAGCAACTACGCTATTCAAAGCTTATTTTGGCATGTGTAAGTTCAAAGTAGTATGTATGTTGGTGATCACTGCGTGGGTCGGGATGATGTTAGCACCACAAAGTGATAAAACATTATTGGCACAATTCATGAGCTTATTTGGCATTGGTTTACTCTCAAGTAGTGCAGCAGCTGTAAATCATATAGTAGATAGAGAAATAGATAAAAAGATGGCGCGAACACGAAACCGGCCGTTAGCGACAGACTCTGTTTCTGTATCATCAGCTCTAATTTTTGCGATAAGCTTGGCAGTTTCCGGTTATGCTCTTTTAACAATTTTCGCCAATCAACTGTGCGCGCTTCTCACCTTAGCTGCATTATTCGGTTATGCCGTGGTTTATACGTTATTATTAAAGCGCGCAACACCTCAAAACATAGTAATAGGAGGGCTAGCGGGAGCAATGCCCCCATTGTTAGGTTGGGTCAGTGAGACTGGCCAACTCGGTGCTGAGCCTTGGTTATTGGTAATGATCATTTTTGCGTGGACACCACCGCACTTTTGGGCATTGGCGATTGCCCGTAAAAGAGACTACGAAAAAGCCGGAGTTCCTATGTTACCAGTAACGCATGGAAATGAATTTACAAAACTCTGCGTGCTATTCTATACCATCATTTTGACTTTGGTTTGTTTGCTACCTTACTTAGTGGGAATGTCAGGCTGGATCTATTTGCTGGCCTCTGGTATAGCAAATGTTGCTTTCATCTACAAAGCCACCAAACTTATGAAAACAAATAGTATAGAGTATGCGATGAGCGTATTTTATTTCTCTATCTGGCATCTTTTGATAGTGTTCGTTGCACTTTTTGTGGATAAAGCATTTATATGAAAAAGTTACTCTTAATCGTCTCTATTTTTATACTGTTTGGTTGTGGACCTGCACCAGATGTATCAGAAAAAGTGGTTTGGTACCCTAAACCGAAAGCTGTCAAAACGTTTGAATTAAAGGATCAATACGGTGAGGTAGTTACTAACCAAGACTTTACAGATAAATGGAATTTACTATTTTTGGGTTACACCAGTTGCCCAGATGTTTGTCCTATGACGCTGTTGAAATTAACTCACGTATATCAATCAGTAGAAAACAAAGATAGCCTTCAAGTATGGTTTATTTCAGTCGATCCTGAAAGGGATACAGAGGAAAAGCGTTTAGCCTACATTAGGCACTTTGATCCTGATTTTAAAGCGGTATCTGCTGAGCACTCTGTCTTATTTCCATTTGTTAGAGATCTCGGTTTAATTTATGCGATAAATCAGGAACAGACGAAAGAATATTATGTTGATCATAGTGCATCTGTAGCATTAATTAATCCAAAAGGTCAGCTTGAGGCTATTTTTAAGCCAACACATGCAGCAGGAGCTGTACCTACAATTGATGATAAATTACTTCTAGCCGATCTAGAAAAGATCATCAATTAATCTTATAGCGGCACTATTCAAGCTCGGTGTCGCTCTACTATGTTATCTCTAACACGTTAATTATTTGCGGATTTTTAATCAATCTTTGTGGCATTTTTACCATCACGGTCTAAGCTAATTTTATTACTCATTTTTACAAGGATAGTCTTCAGCTCATGTTGAAACTTCCACCTGAAATGGCGATTAACCATGTGGAAAGCCTGTACCATCAGATTTTCCAAGACTCTATGGAAACATCAGACATCACGATTGATATCAGTGAAGTACAAAGAGCCGACACGGCATCTATACAACTGCTATGTGCCGTACAGAAGCACTTGCTCTCGTTAGAACATAAAATTGTATGGCATGGTGAAAGTGAGGCTTTAGCGCAGGCGGTAAATGAGTTGGGATTAACCCATTATCTATTCCATAGTATTGAAAATTAAGAGGTGAATATGAAAAAGATTTTAGCTGTGGATGATTCTGCGTCAATGCGCCAGATGGTTGGCTTTACTTTGAAAAAAGCAGGTTTTGAAGTCACAGAAGCAAAAGATGGGAGTGAAGCGCTGTCTATTGCCAAACAGCAAGGGTTTGATGCTGTGATCTCTGATGTAAATATGCCTGTGATGGATGGAATTACTCTTATTAAAGAGCTGCGCAGTCTACCCAACTATAAGTTCACTCCTTTGCTAATGCTGACAACTGAGTCTGGATTAGATAAAAAAACAGAAGGTAAAGCGGCGGGTGCAACGGGTTGGATAGTAAAGCCGTTCAACCCTGAACAACTACTAGCGGTATTGAAAAAAGTCATAAGATAGATACAGAGAGGCGTCGATATGAGTATTGATTTAAGCCAATTTTTTGATGTCTTTTTTGAAGAAAGCTTTGAAGGGCTAGACGCAATGGAAGCTGAGCTGTTGAATTTACAGCCAGGCCATGAAGACTCAGAAACAATCAATACTATCTTTCGCGCAGCACACAGCATCAAAGGTGGTAGCGGAACGTTTGGTTTTACTTCTGTCGCGAACTTCACGCATGTATTGGAAACCTTACTCGATCAAATCAGAGATGGTCGTCGACAGTTAACCGCTGAACATGTCAATTTATTGCTCCAATCCGTTGATTGTTTGAGAGCCCTACTAACTGCCTTGCAAGCTGAAGAAACACCGGATCTTTCAAACGCGAATGATTTGAAAGTCAAATTCGAGGTAATTTTAGGTGGTGAAGAGAATGCTAGCTCAGATACTGTAGATAACGCACCTCAAGGGCGAGAATCTCAAACTTATCAAGTTGATTTCAAACCGCTTCCCCACTTGTTTAAAACTGGTAATGAGCCACTTTACATGCTTAGTGAGCTATCAGAACTAGGTGATTTAGAAACTCACGCGTTTTGTGATGCGATACCTGAAATAGATGATTTCAATCCTGAGGATTGTTACTTAAGTTGGCGGTTATATCTGACAACTAGCCAACCTGAATCAGCGATAAAGGAAATATTTGAGTGGGTCGAAGATGACGCTGAAATCTCCGTCACTTTATGCGGTGGTTTATTTGAAGATGATGTGAGTGCCTCTGCAACGCCTGAGCCTGAGTTTGATAAGGAAAAAACTACGGGCAAAGAGACTCAAAATATTGATGTAACAAAAGCACCTTTAGCGGCAAAGGCTAAGCCAGAGACTAGTAAAAAATCTGCAGAATCGACTTCGATCCGTGTTGGAATTGATAAAGTTGACTCGCTTATCAATATGGTAGGGGAGTTAGTTATTACCCAAGCTATGTTGACTCAATTAGGTGAGCAAGAGCCAACAGAAAATACGCTTGCCGCAATGCAAGAAGGTCTCGCTCAACTTGCCCATAACACGCGTGATTTACAAGAAAATGTAATGCGTATCAGGATGCTACCTATTAGTTTTGTATTCAGTCGTTTTCCCCGATTGGTAAGAGATACGTCACAGAAGTTGAATAAACAGGTAGAGCTGAAACTGCTAGGAGAGCAGACAGAATTAGACAAAACCGTGATGGAAAAAATTTCAGACCCTATGGTGCATTTAGTAAGAAACTCTCTGGATCACGGTTTGGAAACACCGGAAGACAGAATAAGGGCCGGAAAAGATCCTGTCGGTACAGTGACACTGAATGCTTTCCACCAAGGCGGAAATATTGTAATTGAAATCATGGATGATGGCAGGGGCTTGAATACCGAAAAAATAAAAAACAAAGCAATTGCCAATGGCTTAATTCAAGCCACAGACGAGCTGACTACCGAAGAGGTTAACGAACTTATCTTTAGGCCCGGGTTTTCAACGGCTGATGAAGTGAGTGATATCTCTGGTCGTGGAGTGGGTATGGATGTTGTTCGACGAAATATCCAAGCATTAAATGGTAGCGTTGAAGTAACTTCTGCAAAAGGGGTTGGCTCGACATTTACAATTAGGTTGCCATTAACACTTGCCATTCTTGATGGCCAATTGGTTAAAGTCGCCAAACATACCTACATTATTCCACTTATCTCTATTGTCGAATCGTTGCAGATACAAATTAAAAAAGTGAGCAAAGTCGGTAATGGTTTAGAAGTGCTCAGGCTAAGGGATGAATACATTCCTATACTCCGCTTGTATCAACTATTTAACCATGATGGCGCGATAGAAGAGTTAGATAAGACTTTGCTGGTAGTCGTTGAGAGTGACAATCATAAAGTAGGATTGCTGGTGGATGATTTATTGGCGCAGCAGCAAGTCGTAATTAAGAGCCTTGAAGCAAATTATCAGAAAGTAAATGGGATCTCAGGGGCGACAATTTTAGGTGATGGTAGAGTTTCTTTAATTGTCGATATTAGTGGTCTTATCAAACTAAGTGGCTTAAAGCGCCCTGGAACCCAAGAGTTATTGGTAGAGCAAGAGCTGGATGAGGCGGTGTCATGATCACTGAGAAAGCTTCTATTAATGAGCAAGTCATACTTGCCGACAGGGATGGGGACACACAATTTCTCACCTTTATGATGGCTGGCGAAGAGTACGGTATGGATATTTTAGCTGTACAAGAGATTAGAGGGTGGGAAGAAGTTACTGCTATTCCAAACTCACCTCAGTATGTGAACGGTGCAATAAATTTACGTGGCACGATAGTACCAGTCATAGATTTAAGAGTTCGATTCGGCCTACCACAGATCGACTATGGGGCCCTAACAGTTGTCATCGTTGTTTCTGTTGTAATAAAAGAGGCAACAAAAATTATGGGGTTAGTTGTTGATGCGGTATCTGATGTATACAGCATCGATGAAGAAACAGCGAAAGATGTTCCAGACTTTCAAGACTCGGAAAATAGTCAATTTGTACAAGGACTTGTTAATGTTGGTGAAAAAATGGTCGTACTTTTGAATTTGAAGAAGATATTGGATCTTGAAGTAAAGCATAGCGAGCAATTGGTTGTCGGGGGATAACATGAGCGATCAAGCATTAGCAAATCAACTCAATAATAGAGTTCTGATTGCAGGTGGCATCATATTTGTGGGCTTGGCAATTAGTGTTCAGATGTTGAATATTAATATGTCTACACAAGTCTATGTTGCAATGTTTATAGCTGCTGTCAGTGTGGTACTGGCAATTCTACTACTTAAGCAAAGCGCAAACTTACTGCTTGTTAAGTTACATGATGTTGAAAAAATCATTCCCGCTATAGAAAGTAAAGATGCGAGCTTGCTGAATGCAAGTAGTGTGTCATGTCAATCATCTTTATACAAAGCGGTTGCAAATTTATTAAATGGTGACGCGGCAGATAGTCAAGACCATAGCCAAAGTTTGTTACTGGCTTTGAAGGTCTGCCAAGCCAACATTATGCTGGCAGACGCCGCACTCAATATTGTGTACTTGAACGATTCAGTAACAAGTATGCTGCGTAAGAATCAGGCTAGGTTACAGCAAGAGTTATCTGGTTTTAACGTTGATAGCTTGATTGGTGCAAATATTGACATATTCCATAAAAACCCTAGTCATCAAAGAGGGATCCTAGCTAATTTGACTCGTCCACATGTCGCGCAAATAGAAGTGGCAGGATTGACCTTTGATCTTATCGCCACACCTGTTTTCGACGATGAAG
Source organism: Pseudoalteromonas sp. Isolate6 (assembly GCF_022398435.1). Lineage (NCBI taxonomy): Bacteria > Pseudomonadati > Pseudomonadota > Gammaproteobacteria > Alteromonadales > Pseudoalteromonadaceae > Pseudoalteromonas > Pseudoalteromonas sp. Isolate6. The sequence goes on from NZ_JAKEVK010000043.1 coordinate 7,805, forward strand.
GACAAAGGATCGCGACTTTAGTTGAGTGGAAAGACCTTACAAGAGAATTAGCGCTAGAGAAAAAGCAGGCGGATTTGGCGAGCCATAATGCTCGTATATCTAGCGCGCTGGACGTTTGTCAGGCAAACGTAATGCTAGCGGATGAAGGGTTGAATATTATTTATGTTAATGACTCTGTCGTTCGAATGTTGAGAGACAATCAAGCACAGCTAAGAAAGGCATTACCGAATTTTGATGTGGATACGCTGGTTGGGCAGTGCATTGACGTATTCCATACCAATCCCAGTCACCAAAGAGGTTTGCTTGAAAAACTGAGTGACGTCTATCGAACAGATATTAAAGTCGCGGGTTTTACGTTTGGTTTAATTGCGACACCGGTATTTGATGACGAGAGGAAACGGATTGGTACCGTCGTGGAATGGGATGACAAAACAGAACGCTTAGTTCGTGAAAAAGAAGAAAAAGCAGCAGCAGCTGAAAATTTACGCGTCCGAAGGGCATTAGACAACGTTTCAACGAATACGATGATAGCAAATGAGCAGTTTGAGATCGTTTACTTGAATCGCGCAGTGAAAGACATGATGAGAAATGCTGAGAGCGATTTAAGACGTGACTTACCTAATTTCGATAGTAACCACCTTCTAGGCGCGAATATTGATGTATTCCACCGTAATTCGAGTCATCAACGCAGTATGCTTTCTCGACTCGAAACTGAGTATAAAACCGAAATTACTGTTGGTGGAAGAACTTTTGGTTTAGTTGCTAACCCGATATTTGGTAGTAACCATGAACGTGTAGGTACTGTTGTCGAATGGGAAGATAGAACCACAGAAGTTACGATTGAGAAAGAAGTGAGTAGCCTAGTTCAGTCTGCAAATGGTGGCAATTTGAGTGCTCGTTTATCAGAAGATGGGAAAGATGGCTTCTATCTGAGACTGACACAGGGCTTAAATAGCCTAGTCTCCACAATTGATGAAACGGTTACAGACATGGGAGATATGTTAGATGCATTGGCAACCGGTAACTTAACTAGACGTATTGAAGGTGATTACCGTGGGGCTTATGAAAAGCTGAAGAAAGACGCAAATACTACCGCAGATAAGTTAACCGAGGTGCTGGGTCGAGTTCGTACTTCTGCAAATTTAGTTGCCAGTGGTGCTGATGAAATTTCCCAAGGTAACGCGGATTTAAGTCAGCGAACTGAAGAACAAGCATCCTCACTAGAAGAAACTGCTTCTAGTATGGAAGAGATGACGAGCACTGTTAGACAAAATGCAGATAACGCCAAAGTTGCGAACGAGTTGGCTGAAGAAACGTGTGACAAGGCGACTAAAGGTGGTGAAGTCGTTACACGAGCAGTCGAAAGTATGTCTGAAATTAATGATTCGAGTAAAAAAATTGCGGACATTATAGGTGTTATTGATGAAATCGCCTTCCAGACAAACTTATTGGCACTAAACGCTGCTGTTGAAGCCGCGAGAGCGGGCGAGCAAGGTCGAGGTTTTGCTGTGGTTGCTGGTGAAGTGCGTAATCTAGCTCAACGTTCTGCGGCAGCAGCTAAAGAGATTAAAGATCTGATCAGAGACAGTGTAAGTAAAGTCGAAGACGGTACGCTACTTGTGAATGAGTCTGGTGAAACGCTGAAAGAAATCGTAGAGTCAGTTAAGCGAGTAACTAATATGATTTCCGACATTGCCGAAGCTTCTATTGAGCAGAGTTCAGGTATTGAGCAGGTCAATAAAGCAGTGTCACAAATGGATGAAATGACGCAGCAAAATGCAGCCTTAGTTGAAGAAGCATCGGCTGCTGGGGAGTCGATGGCTGAACAAGCTAATGATATGAGAAGACTATTAAATTTCTTCACACTAGATGAATCATCAAACCGTAGCTTGGAAGCACCTGAGCCACCGAAAAGCTATAAAGCGCCAGAAAAACAATTACCAAAACGGGCAACGAATTCCAAAAAGGTCCCGCAGCAAAACACGAGAAGTAATCATTTTGCAGATGACTCGGAAGAGTGGGAAGAGTTCTAGGATAAGGTAATAGAGCTCCCCTACTTGGGGGGGCTGAAGGAATACGACGATGCGAGAGTTTCTGTTGACTGACAAGGATTTTTCCGAGATCGCAGCTCGGGTCTATGACACATGCGGTATAGTACTTGGACCGCATAAAAAGGAAATGGTTTACTCTAGATTAGCAAGGCGAATAAGAGCAAATGGATTGAAATCGTTTGAGGCGTATTTATCTTTTTTAGAAGAAAACCAAGATGTAGAGTTTAGTCATTTTATTAATGCAATAACGACTAACTTAACTTCTTTTTTTCGAGAAAACCATCACTTCGATTTTTTAGCAAAGAGAATAGTTCCTGAAATTATTGCCAGGCACAAACACGATAGAAAAGTCAGGATCTGGTCTGCCGGATGCTCAACAGGTGAAGAGCCCTACAGTATTGCAATGACCATTGCGAATGCTTTTCCTGGCGGCTGGGATGTCAAAGTGCTGGCAACTGATCTAGATTCCAATGTATTGGACAAAGCGAGCTTAGGAGAGTACACAGCAAGCAATGTTACGGGCTTAGATGAAGACAAGCTCAAAAAGTGGTTTCTTAGAAGTGCTGATGGAGCAATGTATAAAGTGAAGCCTAAATTGCAGTCCTGTATTCATTTCAAGCGGCTCAATTTGTTAGAGCCATGGCCAATGAAGGGGCCATTTGATGTTATTTTCTGTCGTAATGTTTTGATTTATTTTGATAAAGAAACCAAAGATAAGTTGTTTGAGCAATATCATGACATGTTAGTTCCCAATGGTTACTTACTTATTGGGCATTCCGAGACGATGGGAAAAGAGCACCTAGAATTTAAAAATTTAGGTAAAACCATTTATCAAAAAGGCCAGTTAAATGAGAGAGTTTAGACCGGTTCTCAGAGGCTTCGAACATGTAAAGCGCTTTTGGGATTCTGGGCGCGCTAAAGTCGTTGCAAAAGTACTTCCTGGGGAGTTCTATGTATCCAAGCAGGATGAACTGATTTCGACTGTACTAGGCTCCTGCATCGCCGCCTGCGTATACGACGAAAAATTAGGGATAGGTGGTATGAATCACTTTATGCTACCCGGAGCAAAGGCGCTAAGAGAGGTGCATGCGGATGACTTAAATTGCCGCTATGGTAATTGGGCAATGGAGTATCTGATAAATGAAGTACTCAAAAATGGGGCGTCTCGAAGCAATTTAAAAATTAAACTTTTTGGTGGCGGAAAAATCATCAGCGCCATGACTGATATTGGTGAAGGCAACATCAGGTTTGCGCAAGCCTATGTGGAAGAAGAAAGTCTGAATTTAATTTCACAAGATGTTGGTGGTCCTTGGCCAAGAAAAGTTATCTTCCATCCCCAAAGTGGCAAAGCGCAAGTTAAAAAGTTACGAACCATGCACAATAACACAATTGAACAACGTGAAGTGCGTTACTTACATGACATAGAGGCTCAAGACAATAAAACGGATATTGAGCTATTTTAGGTGTGAAATATGATCAAAGTTCTGATTGTTGACGACTCGCCGTTAATTCGTGGGTTGCTAAAAGAAATATTAAGTCAGGCGGATGGTATTAAAGTCGTTGGCACCGCAGAAGATCCTTATGAAGCTAGAGAACTCATTAAATCGACTTCGCCTGACGTATTAACGTTAGATATAGAAATGCCAAAAATGAATGGCATAAACTTTCTAAAAAACTTAATGCGTCTAAGGCCTATGCCTGTAGTGATGATCTCAACATTAACCCAGGAGGGGTCGCCCGCCACTATAGAAGCATTAGAATTGGGTGCAGTTGATTTTATTTCAAAGCCGACCAGTAATGTCGCTAACACTTTAATGTCTTATTCGGATTTGCTGATTAAAAAAATTAGGGTAGCGGCTGGTGCAAGAGTGAGGGCTTTTAAAGCACCAAGCCAAGAAAGTGAACTAGAAATTGGCCGTAACTATACATTTTCGCGTAATACTATTTTAGCAATAGGCGCCTCAACTGGGGGAACTGAAGCTATCAGAGAAGTGCTTATGCGATTACCAACACACGCGCCACCTGTTGTAATCACTCAGCATATTCCACCAGTTTTCAGTACTTCATTCGCACAAAGAATGGATCGCACCTGTGCTGTATCAGTAAAAGAAGCGGAAGATGGTGATATTTTATTACCCGGGCATGTGTTCATAGCTCCGGGAGACAAACATCTGAAGGTGGCACACACCACAACCGGATATGTATGCCGATTAGATGATACAGAGCCTGTTAATCGTCACAAACCTTCAGTTGAAGTGCTATTTAACTCCCTTATACCAATGGGCAAGCATGTTTGTGCTGCAATGCTCACGGGAATGGGCAGTGATGGCGCAAAAGCGATGCTAGCTTTGAAAGCCGCTGGTGCCAATACATTTGCGCAAGATGAACTTAGCTGTGTGGTATGGGGAATGCCTAGAGCTGCGTACGAGCTTGGTGCAGTACAAAGTCTGGTACCTTTGAGTAAGGTGACTGAAACTATGCTGAGCGCAGTTAAAAAGTAAGGGTAGGAGCGAACTTGTTCCTACCCAAAGCTGTTATTTCTCAATAACCCAAGGTTGTGAAAACCAATAATATCGGCCTGTGTCTTTGATCGAAGGCGCGGTACAGTTATATCGTGACCTTCCTATGGGCAGTGCTTTTGGGGTTTGGATACGTACGCTGGTTTCTGATAGCCACGTCAGCTCTGCTTGCCCAACACCTGAAACGTAGCATGCAAATTGACTCTGATGAAAATCCTTATTGTTAAAATGCAACGTGATTGCTGGCGTTTTATTATTCGTGACGCTATCAAGGTAATCTAATTTTTGTAGAGAGAACGCTTTGGTCTCGAGCTTAGTTTTTAATGTTTCTAAGCTGCTGTAATTTCCTGATGCGGGAAAGCGAGCGATACGTGTAAAATCTGAAGAAATACCAACCGCACCAGAGTGTTGTCCAATACCAATAAAGCCAAGCTCTGCCACTAACTTTTGTAATTCATGATTAAACTCGCCGTAGGGGTATGCGAGGTATGGGTAATCGTGGCCAATTTCTTCTTTAATACGCTGCTGTGACCATGTGATATCGTGCTCAATGCGTGCACGCCACTGCGCTGCTGTTTCATTTTTTAGTTTGAGATGGAGGTAATCGTGCTTAGCACTATGATTTGCGATAATAGCCCCGCGTTTTGCTAATGTTCTCAACTCATCCCACGTCATCACATAGCTTTTCTTTTCATCAATAAGTTGAGGGTTGACGAAAATGGTATAGGGAAAGCCAAAAGATTCCAGGATCGGGGCCGCCGCAGTGATATTGTTTTCATAGCCATCATCAAAGGTGATAGCTAACGTTTTTTCGGGTAGAGACTTACCTGCCTTTAGGCTATCTAGCAACTGTGGTAAAGGTATCACCGAAAAACCATGTTCTTTAATATGGTTAAGATGAGATTTAAAGGTTTCTTCACTCACGCTCGTAACCGCCGGGAGTTTCTCACTCACATGATGATACTGTAAGATAACCGCACTCCAACTATTTGCTGAGAATAGGGCCAAACCAAAAATAATATGTTGTATCAATTTCTTAAATGCCATAAAGCGCAACATCTGAGCCTCTTACTACTTGCAGGTCCGATGATACTATCAAATATTACGGTGCCACTGTTAGGATTAGTCGATACTGCAGTGATTGGTCATATGGGGGAAGCGCATTTTTTGGCTGGGATTGCGCTTGGCTCTAGCGCTATTTCGGTACTATTCTGGCTTGCAAGTTTTCTGCGAATGAGTACAACAGGAGTGATAGCTCAATCAAGCGGCCAGCAAGACCATGACAAGCTAACACGTTCACTATATACCAGTATGCTTATCGCGCTACTCTTTGCTGTGAGTTTGATTGTGTTATCTCCTCTGTTGATCCAAGTTATTGCTCAGCTTTCAAATGCTTCTACTGAAGTATTTGAGCAGGCAAAATTATATTTTCAAATCCGTGTATTTAGTGCGCCTGCAGCAATGTTGAATCTTGTGCTGCTGGGCTTTATGCTTGGGATGCATTATGGGCGAGGGCCATTTTACTTGGTGCTGTTCACAAATATAGTGAATATCGCCTTGGACATTTTATTTGTTGTCGGATTTGAGTGGGGAGTGGCAGGTGCGGCTTGGGCTTCACTCATTGCAGACTACTCGGCATTAGGCTTATCCTTGTTTTTGAGTGCATTGGTCGCAAAGCGCCACGGTATTGCGTTGAAATTCATTCTACCAAAGCGTGCGCAGTGGCTCAGCTTACTCACCTTGAATCGTGATATTTTTATTCGTTCCTTGATCTTACAACTCTGCTTTAGTTTCATGACTTTCTATGGCGCAAGGCTTGGTGAGGTTACGCTAGCGGCTAACGCCGTATTACTTAATTTTTTGATGTTAGTTAGTTTTGCGATGGACGGTATCGCTTATGCTGCGGAGGCTAAGGTCGGCAGAGCAAAAGGACAAGGCTCGTTGGGGCAATTGCAATTATGGGTAAAAGTAAGCCTGTTTTGGGGGGCTGCTTTTGCGCTTTTATACAGCGCTATTTTTTATCTAGCTGGTGGCTGGATCATCAGCTTATTAACCAATATCCCCGAAGTGATAACATTGGCAGGTACTTACTTACCTTGGTTGGTGCTATTACCTTTGATTGCCATGAGTTGCTTTTTGTTTGACGGTATCTTTGTTGGGCTTACTCGTGCTAAAGAAATGCGAAATAGCATGCTAGTTTCTGCGGTATTCGGTTTCTTCTTGCCATTTTTGATTGCCTTGCCACTCGGTAATCATGCGCTCTGGCTTGCGATGAGTTGTTTTATGGGGTTGCGTGGATTGACCTTGGCATATAAATATCACCAGCTCACTCGAGAGGTCGCTTTACTCGAATAATGGGGCTGCGTTAAGCAAATGGGTCGTTATCTTTTAGAGTTTGGCGGCGTTTTTCTCTGGCCTCGATAACTTGAGAAAAGCGATTAGCAAAAATACCAATATAACCGTAAAAGGCACAGCATAAACCAGGAAGCAAAAGCACTAAACCAGCGATTTGAAAGCGATGATCTTGATAGTAACCCAGTGCGATAAAAGCGCTCGCTAGTAACACAATAACAAGGCCAGAAAGGAAGAATTTGAGACTTCGCTTAGGGTGAGACCCTAAGCGATAAATGAGGGTTTTGCTCATTAATAGTAAGAATGTTCGCCGCGCGCGTGTTCCGTGATGTCACGTACGCCGTTGATTTCTTCAAACTTAGCGATCATCTCTTTTTCGATGCCTTCTTTTAATGTGACATCAATCATTGAGCAGCCGTTACAACCACCGCCGAATTGAAGTACAGCAATACCATCTGCGGTAATTTCTACTAGGCTAACTTGACCACCGTGATTGGCCAGTTGTGGATTTACTTCTGTCACAAGCATGTGCTCTACGCGCTCAGAAAGGCTCGCATCGTCACGTAATCGTTTAGCTTTGGCATTTGGTGCCTTAAGCGTCAACTGACTCCCCATTTTATCGGTAACGAAGTCGATATCGGCTTCTTCTAAAAATGGTGCACTTTCTTCATCAACGATGGCTTCAAAACCATTAAACGGTAAGCGGATATCGCTTTGTTCAACGGCATCTGCTGGGCAATATGACACGCCACACTCAGCTTGAGAGGTGCCTGGATTAACCACGAAAACTCTAATATTAGTGCCTTCAGCCTGATCGGCTAATAGTTTCGCGAAATGGCTTTGGGCAGAATCTGAAATATGGATCATAATTCGCTCTATACTTGACTAAATTACTCGGTTAATACGTATCATACTCTCCTCGTCGTGTTGTCGCTAGTGTTCGGCGTAAAAATTTGGCAATCGGCGGTACGCTTGTTAGCTTGAAAAGTAATCGGAATTAAAGGACATTATCATGCGGTTAATAAGCTGTATTATCGTGCTGTTGAGCTTTAGCTTGCAGGCCAAGCCCATTGCCTATTATTTTGGCGATGAAGTAAAATTTGATCCCACAATAACTACGCCAAAACAAGCATTTGGATATGAAGTTGGGCAGTGGCATTTGCGCCACGATCAAATCGTTAATTATCTACATACCCTTGCAAGTGAGAGTCCAAGACTGAGTGTCGAAACAATAGGATTTAGCCATGAGCGACGTCCTTTGTTACTCCTAAAGGCGAGCTCGCCACAAAACCAACAAAACTTGGCACGTATTCAGCAAGATCATATTGCTTCATTGAGCAGTAGCCAAAACCGTTCAGACCAGCCTGTTGTGATGTGGATGGGCTATAGCGTGCACGGTAATGAGTCTTCAGGAAGCAATGCTGCGGTACTCATGGCATATTATTTAGCTGCGGCGCAGGGCGAGTCTGTTACGCAGCTCCTTGATAATGCAGTGATATTGTTAGATCCAGCCTTGAACCCTGATGGCTTATCACGTTTTGCTACATGGGCAAACGCCAATAAGAGCATGTCTCTATCAACCGATCCTGCACATCGTGAGCATAATGAGTCCTGGCCTTCTAGTCGCACTAACCATTATTGGTTTGACCTCAATCGTGATTGGTTACTACTACAACATCCCGAGTCACAAGCACGGATCAAAGCATTCCACCGTTGGAAACCTAACGTACTGACCGATTTCCATGAAATGGGCCCAAATAGTACGTATTTTTTTCAACCTGGGATCCCATCAAGGACTCACCCAATTACCCCACTACAAAACGTAACGCTAACCAATGAGATTGGTAAGTTTCATGCCAAAGCTCTTGATGCACAAGGGGAGTTATATTTTACCCAAGAGAGCTTTGATGACTTTTATTATGGCAAAGGCTCCACGTACCCCGATGTAAATGGTGCGGTTGGCATTTTGTTCGAACAGGCAAGTAGTAGAGGGCATGCACAAGAAACTCAGTACGGTGTGTTGAGTTTTCCTGAAACGATTAAAAACCAGGTCACGACGAGTCTCTCAACATTCCAAGCTAGCACGACGCATCGACGCGCTTTACTTGATTATCAGCAGCAGTTTTATCAACAAGCGAACGAGCTTGCGAGTAAAGATGAAATCAACGGCTACGTTGTTGCACGGGGCAAAGATAGTTATCGCTTTCAAGCGTTTGTGGATTTATTGAAACAGCATCAGATAGAGGTGAAATATCTCTCAAAAGCCAAAGAGGTTGATAACACCGAATATCAGCAAGGGGATTTATACATTCCACTAGCCCAGCCGCAATATCGCTTGATAAAAGCACTATTTAGCACACAGACGCATTTTAAGGACAACACGTTCTACGATGTTTCAGGTTGGACGATGCCGTATGCTTATGCTCTAGATTTTGCCGCAGTAAAAAGTGGCTGGGGTTTAAAGCTTCAAGGTGAATCGATCACTGACTCAAATCTATTGGCTCCCGTTGCAGGAAGTTATGCCTACACCATTGAATGGCATCATTACCTGGCGCCACAATTAGCAAATCGCCTTTTACAGGCTGGAGTGAAAGTAGCGGCTGCAATGTCACCATTTTCAGCATCAACCACCTCAGGCTCTCATGACTTTCAGGCCGGGACACTGGTGATAGCAAGTGGTATTCAGCAGCAAGCGGACTGGTTTACTCAGCTTGAAACAATCGCCAGAGAGCTTTCACTTCCAGTATATAGTGTGACTACAGGTATGACCCAAAGTGGCGTCGATTTTGGGTCAAGACAGATGCTACAGCTGCAAAAGCCAGAAGTCCTCATCATAGGTGGTGCGGGTGTAAGTCAATATGAAGCGGGTGAGCTTTGGTATCATTTGGATAGGCATTTAAAACTTGCCCCGTCGATTGTGGAAAAGCTGCATATCGAGAAACTCGATCTTACGCGCTATACCCACATTTTATTGGCTGATGGTAAATATGGAGATTTAAGTGACAAGAGCAAAGCTAAGCTCTTGAGTTGGGTTGCTAAAGGCGGTGTGATTTGGGGACAAAAGCGAGGTGCGCAGTGGCTAATCGAACAGCAGCTACTAGACGCTGAAATGGTTTCAAGCAAAGAAATGCGAGCCCAGTTTGACAGCAAAAATCTTACCTTTGCAGATCAAGATAGCCTTTCAGCAAAACAGCGAATTGCCGGCGCAATTTTTGACGCGCGTTTGGATTTAAGCCACCCCTTGTCTTTTGGCTTCGAGAACCGGGAATTACCTGTCTTTAAAAATAGCACTTGGGTGATGCATCGTAATAATAAGCCATTTATCGAGTCGTTGACGTATACTAAAAAGCCTTTATTGGCAGGGTATGCTGACAATACTAACGTTGAGCAGATCGCAGGTTCCTCAGTCTTGATTGCGTCAAAGTCTGGACGTGGAGTGGCTGTAGGAATGACTGATAACCCGGTATTTCGTGGCTTTTGGTTCGGTTCTAGCCGACTGCTAAATAACGCGTTGTTCTTTGCTCACGGCATAAGATAAGGTCCAGATAAGTTTATCTGTGCAGTGAGATTTTTAGCGATTTGATTGATATCTATTGTCGTGATATCAAGCAAATAATACGCTTTTTAAGCGTCGAATGGTGTGAGGCTGATAGCCATCGCCCACACCATTTTTGCCCCGTTTTGTTTACACACTTTTGCCGCTGCATTCATGGTCGCGCCCGTTGTGATCACATCCTCAAGCAATATGATATTTTTTCCTTCAACAGATTGGTTGAGTACAAAGGCATTGTTTAAATTATGTTTTCGTTTAGCTTTGGTCAGCTCAGATTGCGGCTTGGTGTGCTTTGTTCTTTTGAGTATTGTTTGGGTGAGTGGTAGCCCTTGCCAAATTTGCTCAACTTGATTGTAACCTCGTCGGATTAACCGTCTTCGGTGTAGTGGCAAACAACAAACAAGGTCTACAGGGAAGCCATTTTCTTCACTGAAGCGCTGCCATAGTGTTTGAGCCAGCAGATTTAAGGCACATTGATACGCTTTACTGTGGTTAAACTTTACTCCTTGCAACCATGTGTTTATAGGCGTGCGATACCAACTTGCCACGGTTAACCCATCGCAGTCTTCAAGGCTAACCATGCGTTGGATATTGGGGTAATTAAGTAGGTTAATCTCTTGATCCATAAAGTCTAAGCAGGCTTGTAAGCAGTGTGGACAAAGCAAGGTTTCTGTTGTGCGTTGTTCACAGCATACACAAGGCTGACACCACTTCTTAGGTAATAACCGATTAAGTTGGATCATTGCTTTCCATCCCGGGTTAGCTATCATGGCGTCAAGTTTGGTATAGAGAACAGATAAATGCAAAATGAAGTTGTGCTGCTCCATGGTTGGGGGATGAACAAAGCGGTGTGGCAGTTATGCGAGGAAGCTTTAGCACCTACAACGCCAGTTAAAGCGGTCAATATTCCTGGATTTGGTGGTACACCAAGCGCCGAGGGGGATTATTCTCTTGAGCGTAACGCTTTACTTATTGCTGAGCAGCTGATGCCGCAAAGCGTGTTGATAGGCTGGTCTTTGGGCGGCTTATTTGCATTGTATTTAGCTGCTCATTTTCCAGACAAAGTTAGCAAGGTTATTTTGGTCGCTTCAACGCCATTTTTTTGTGAGCAAGCTGATTGGCCCGGAATAGCCCCTAAGGTGCTAAACAACTTTGAGACTCAACTGCAAACCAATAGCGCAAAAACGATAGAAAGGTTTTTAGCTATTCAAGCGATGGGCAGTGAACATGCCAGAGAAGACATCAAACAACTTAAAGCGTTACTGGGTACACTGCCGGAAGCGGAGGCGAAAGCACTAGCTGGTGGACTGGAGATATTGAAATCGCAGGACTTACGTGATGAATTTTCACGGCTGCAACTCCCCACAATAGGCATATTCGGCCGTTTAGACTCTCTTGTGCCACAAGCGGCTGTAGAGAAAATGCAGGTACTCAATCCAAATTTTAAGGCTCATACGCTTGCAAAAGCCTCTCATGCGCCTTTTATCTCTCATAAAGAAGCCTTTTTATCACTCCTTAAATCAATTATTTAGATATTTGGAACAATAAAGCGGCAAAAAATTGCCGCTTTTACTTTTCTTTGTTGATATTTTGCGCAATAATTAGTCAGTAAGAAAAGGTTTATCTAGGTGCGAATATGCCAATAGGTGATGTGTTAAATAATGGAATCGACGGTTATAACCGCGCTGCTCAGGGGATTGCCCAAGCAAGTGCTGATATTAACCGCGCTGCCATCGATCAACAAAGCGATTCTGAACGTGCATCTGGGCGGCAGTTGCAGGGTGCCAGCGCCGGTGAAGCTGTGACGGCTCCTGTGAGCGAAACCCCAAGCTTGACCGAATCCGTGGTAGCCTTAAAAGTTGAAGAGTTTAACGCGAAAGCCAATGTACAAACTATTCGCACTGCAGATGAAGTGCTAGGTACGTTGATTGATATTAAAGTGTAATGAACATAGTAACGCCACCACCGGCGATGAATTTAAACACTGCCAACGTGTACACCGAAACGGTTGTACGCGATAACCAGCTGCGTGAAGCGATCCCAAAACCTGCGCCAACTAATCCCTCATTTACTGAAAACCGCAACCTTTCCGATTCAGAAAAAGGCCGCTCTTCTGACGTAGACGATGCAAAAGTTTACGGTTCTGATGGTAAAACAGAGCAAAGCAAAACCATTCAAGGCGAAGAGGAAGGCGAAAAAGGCGAAAGCCAAGAAAAAGATAAGAGTGAGCAAGAGCAGCAGCAAGCCGAGCAAGATGAGCAGGTAATTCAAGAATTAAAAGCTCGAGATAGGGAAGTAAGATTACATGAGCAGGCTCATGCCAGAGTAGGTGGGCAATATGCTGGTTCTCCGAGTTATGAATATCAGCGTGGTCCTGATGGCAATAACTACGCTATCGGCGGTGAGGTAATGATCGACGTTGCGCCGCTTGAAGGGGACCCGCAGGGCACGATTGAAAAAATGCAAACGGTGAGAGCGGCAGCGTTAGCACCAGCAGAACCATCTGGCGCTGACAGAGCTATCGCGGCGGATGCGACTCAAAAACTCTCGGCGGCGCAGGCTGAGTTGGCAAAAGCTTCTATCAGTGGTGAAGAGCAAAGTGATAGCAAGCGGGTACAAAACATTCAAACTCGCCGCTTGAGTGGTGAGCAGGCAAAAGCAGAGAGTGAAGAGGAGCAAGCTAAGCTTAAGCAGGATGCAGATCCTTACGCTGTTGCGATGCCAATTGAAGCTGACCCTGAAATCCAAGCAAGATCGCTCAGGATCTCAAATTTTTATCAACATGTAGCGATGCCTAACCAACCCGCATCGCTATCAGTGCAAATTTAACCGTAGGTATTGGCCTTCTCCTCCGCGGGTCATTGCAGTGAAAACGAGTTAAAACCCCCGACAAACGAAAAGCGCGACCAAGGCCGCGCTTTTCTTTGTTCACTGTTCTGTTGAGATTACTTCTTCAGCTTTGCGAAGGCTTCAGCAAACGCATTACCCATCGCAGCATTACCCGCATCTCGTGACTTTGGCTTAGAAGACTTAGGCGCCGGTTTTCCTTGATGTTTTTTTGCGCTCTGCTTTTGCGCTGGAACTTGAGATATGTCATCGTTTAGGCGCATGGTAAAGCTAATGCGTTTACGAGGCACATCAACCTCAATCACTTTGACCTTAACGATATCTCCCGCTTTAACGACTTCACGCGGATCGGAAATAAACTTATCCGTGAGTGCTGAAATGTGAACAAGTCCATCTTGATGTACACCTACATCCACAAAAGCCCCAAAATTGGCGACATTAGAGACCACCCCTTCTAAAATCATACCGACTTTTAGGTCTGTGATTGTCTCAACACCTGCTTTAAACTGCGCTGTTTTAAATTCAGGGCGAGGGTCTCGGCCTGGTTTATCTAATTCTTTGATAATATCAGTGACCGTTGGTACTCCAAACTTATCATCTACATAGTCGTTTGCCACAAGGCCATTCAAGACCTCGCGATTACCGATAAGGGAATTCACTTCTAGATTTTGTTTTTGACAGATCGCTTTGACAACAGGGTAAGCTTCTGGGTGCACTGCCGATGCATCCAGTGGATCATCTCCATTGGCGATACGTAAGAAACCAGCCGCTTGTTCAAATGCTTTCGGTCCTAATCGCTCAACTTTTTTAAGCGCTTTGCGATCCGTGAAAGAGCCATTTTCGTCGCGGTATTTTACGATGTTACTGGCTAATGTTTTATTCAAGCCCGAGACGCGCGTTAGTAATGGTATCGATGCCGTGTTCACATCGACACCCACTGAGTTTACGCAGTCTTCGACCACAGCAGTTAGCGTTTGCCCTAACTGGCTTTGAGAAACATCATGCTGATATTGGCCAACACCGATTGATTTTGGTTCGATTTTTACAAGCTCTGCTAACGGATCTTGTAATCTTCTTGCAATAGAAACTGCGCCACGTAGAGATACATCAAGATCTGGAAATTCGTTTGCGGCAAATTCAGAGGCTGAGTACACCGATGCGCCAGCTTCACTCACCATGATTTTGTTGAGCTTTAATTCGGTAGCGCTTTTTAGCAGTTCTGCGGCCAGTTTGTCGGTTTCGCGAGACGCAGTCCCGTTACCGATAGCAATAAGCTCAACTTTGTATTGGCGGCACATTTGCTCTAGTGTCTTCAGCGACTTATCCCACTGGTTTTGAGGGGCATGAGGGTGGATAGTACTGGTTGCAATCAGTTTACCTGTGGCATCGACAATGGCGACTTTACACCCAGTACGTAATCCCGGATCAATACCCATTGTCACTTTTGCACCAGCAGGCGCAGCCATCAGCAGATCTTTTAGGTTTTTCGCGAAAACTTCGATAGCGTCTAGCTCTGACTTTTCACGCATTGACCCTAAGAATTCGTTTTCCAAGTGCAGGGCGATTTTAATCTTCCATGCCCACTGGACCACACCCATTAACCAATCACTGGCAGCTTTACCAGAGACGGCTAGGCGGTAATGATCAGCAATGATCTGTGCACAAAATTGAGCGGCGTCTTCTGCGCTTGGTTCCGGGTTGATAGATAACTGCAAAAAGCCTTCGTTACGTGCTCGTAGCATCGCCAGCGCGCGGTGTGATGGAATTTTATTTAGCAGCTCATTATGTTCAAAATAGTCACGGTATTTGCTTCCTGCTTCTTCTTTACCTGCGATGACTCTTGCTTCGATTTGCGCGTTGTCTTTAAGGTGTGCTCGGAGCTTAGCAAGTAGTTTAGCGTCTTCTGCAAAACGCTCCATGAGAATGAATTTAGCGCCATCTAAAGCTGCTTTGCTGTCTGCAACGCCTTTGTTCTCATCAATGAAAGGAGTCGCTTGTTGTTCTGGGTCTAACGTTGGATCTGCAAATAAAGCGTCAGCTAAGGGTTCCAAACCTGCTTCTATCGCGATTTGGCCTTTTGTTCTGCGCTTTGGTTTGTATGGGAGATATAAATCTTCGAGTACGGTTTTGCTGTCGGCGGCTTTTATTTCTGCATTTAACTCAGCAGTAAGTTTACCCTGCTCATCGATGGTTTTTAAAATAAACTCGCGACGTTCATCAAGCTCTCGTAAGTAACCTAACCTTTGCTCAAGCAAACGCAGTTGAGTGTCATCTAAGCCACCCGTTACCTCTTTACGGTAACGTGCAATAAATGGAACGGTTGCCCCTTCGTCTAGCAAACTAATAGCAGCGTTAACTTGCTGTTCTCTGGCGTTAAGCTCAGTTGCTAAACGTTGTGTGATATTGCTCATGCAAAATCCTTATACTCTTCTTAATCGGTCTGTGCTGCCTAGATAATACTCATCTTGGGCAAACAAAATTTAGCTCAATGTTATCATTGTTCGGTGTTTCTGCGATATTCGATTTGGTTGATATACCAAAGTCTTTGGCCGTGCGGTGTGGTGACCGTAATTTCATCATCGACTTGTTTGCTTAGTAAGGCCCTAGCCATTGGTGCATCGATGGAGATGTAGTCATTGCGCTCGTATATCTCATCAGGTCCAACAATACGAAATGCACGAACCTCGCCTTCTTCGCTTTCCACTTCTACCCAAGCGCCAAAAAATACTTTACCTTCTTGTTCGGGACTGTATTCCACGACTTTTAGTTCGGGCATACGCTTTCGTAAAAAGCGCACCCGTCTATCTATTTGCCTTAATAAGCGTTTATTGAAGGTGTAGTCGGCATTTTCGGAGCGATCGCCTAAACTCGCAGCCCAGTTCACAATTTTGGTGATCTCTGGGCGCTTTTCAAACCACAGATGATCATGTTCTTGCTGCAGTTGGCGGTATCCTTCGGGCGTGATCAAATTCGTTTTCATGTTTCTCAGGTATTTTGGGTTAAACCCTTGTAATGTTCGGTAACAATCTAGTATCAATGTATGGTGTCGAAAAGCACCAAATTCAATTATATTTAAGCATAATAATATCATGGTCCATTATCGCCATGAGCGTTAAATGAACAGGATGATGATTTGTGCACGAAATGTCGCAGATCAGCAAGCTTTAGTAAATTAATAAATAGAAGAAATATAAATGGGAAATGAAACCACCAAAGTGCTCGTAGTTGATGACGATATGCGTTTACGCAGTCTGTTAGAACGTTATCTCGTTGAGCAAGGATTTATCGTCCGCAGCGCAGCCAATTCTGAACAAATGGATAGATTACTTGAACGCGAAAACTTTCACTTGATGGTGTTAGACTTGATGCTTCCTGGAGAAGATGGCCTTTCCATCTGTCGTCGTTTAAGACAAAAAGAGAATGAGATCCCAATTGTTATGTTGACGGCGAAAGGTGACGAAGTTGACCGTATTATTGGCCTTGAGCTTGGCGCGGATGATTACATTCCAAAACCATTCAACCCAAGAGAACTGCTGGCGCGAATAAAAGCCATTCTTCGTCGTCGTGCCAAAGAAGTACCAGGTGCGCCTGCGGCAGAAGAAAATGAAGTGAGCTTTGGTAACTTTACCCTTAATTTAGCGACGCGAGAGATGCAACATGGAGAAGCGACGATTTCACTTACCTCAGGTGAGTTTGCGGTACTTAAAGCACTGGTGAGTCACCCGCGAGAGCCGCTTAGTCGAGATAAGTTAATGAACCTTGCTAGAGGGCGTGATTATAGCGCACTTGAGCGTAGCATTGACGTTCAGGTTTCGCGCTTGCGTCGTATGATTGAAGATGACGCGTCAAATCCTCGCTATATACAAACGGTGTGGGGTCTTGGGTACGTATTTGTGCCAGATGGCGTGAAGTAGCCAGCATGTTACCTCGTAGTGCATTTGGTCAAACTGTCTTCTTTGTTGGCGCGTTGCTATTGATAAATCAAGTCGTGTCTTACATTACTGTTACCTTATACGTCTTCAAACCAACCTTTGAACAAGTGAACCTGATGCTTGCTAAGCAGGTTAAAACGGTCTTCATTGATTGGGAAGATGGTGTTGAAGTTGACAATACACTATCTCGCAAATTTTTTGAGATAACCGGCATTGAGGTGATGACACAAAGAGAGGCGTATGTAAATGGGCTGGGGCAGGCCAAAGAATATACATTGCTGTCTCGTAGTATGTCGGAGCAACTTAATGGCTCTGCGCGAGTCAGGATAAGCCAAGGAGATCCGGTTGTTTATTGGGTTGAGCCACCACAAGCGCCAGGGTATTGGGTAAGAGTGCCGCTGAGCGGACTCAGTGAAACAAAAATGGAGTTTTTAGTTTTCTACCTCTCCAGTATTGGTTTCTTAAGTGTGTTAGGGGGTTGGCTTTTTGCTCGGCATCTAAATAAACCGCTAAAATCACTACAAATTGCTGCTAGTCGAGTAGGCGTCGGGGACTTTTCAACCCGTCTTGTTGAAGAAGGGTCTACTGAAGTCATAGAGGTGACTCGGGCATTTAATAAAATGTCTAAGGGGATCGCAGACCTAGAAAGTGATAGACGACTGTTAATGGCTGGTGTTTCACACGATTTACGTACACCCTTAACCCGAATTCGTCTAGCAACTGAAATGATGTCGGATGAAGAAGACTACCTGCGCGAGGGAATAATCGATGATATTGAAGATATGAATGCGATTATCGACCAATTCATTGAATATCTCCGTCATCACAATGGTGCAGAAATGTCGGCAGATGACGTTAACACGGTTATTGAAGAAGTCGTTCATGCAGAGCAGCAGCATCAGCGACCAATTCACTTGCAAGCAGAGGAATACTTACCTGCGGTGATGATGAATGCCGTCGCGTTAAAGCGAGTGTTCACTAATATGATTGAAAATGCGATCCGTTATTCTGAACAAGATATTGAGGTGACAACAGAATACAGCCCCAAGCACCGTGCTGTTATCGTAAAAGTAATGGACAGAGGGCCTGGTATCCCGGAGTCAGAGTTAGAGTCTGTATTCGAACCATTTAAACAGGGAGATCAGGCTAGAGGGAGTGAGGGAAGTGGCTTAGGGCTTGCCATTATCAAACGTATCGTGACCACACATGGCGGTAAAGTAAGACTGCGAAATCGAGATGGTGGTGGTCTGATCGCGGAGGTTTCTTTGCCTGCTTATCGGGGAAAGCTTGAGCAAGCATGATTTTCAAAAGAGTGGGCGAGCAAGTTGAGCACAATAAAGCATAGGGATTTAAGCTATCAAAAGGGAATGTTAGATACACTGTATTTAAACCAATTGAAGCGAGTGATAGCGACAAGCTTTTCCAATGTAGAGGTAGAGCATTACTTTGCACTGTACTTTGAAAAAGGTGAAAGTACAAAGCGCAGACTTCGGTTGTTTTTATCAGGCGGGGATATTGTCGGCTATTGCTTATTGACCTTTGATGATAGCAATAATGACGTTTGTATTGTTGGCGCTTCAGCTGCTTTTTTACCTGACTTTAGAGGGAAAAACAGTACCTTTAGGTTTTCTCTTATCGAGGTATTAAAACGTTATATACGTAACCCACGTAGAAAACTGTTATATGCAGATACCATGCTAAGTCCCGCTATGTTTAGGGCTATGGCAAAAAATATCGCCGAAGTCTATCCGAATAACTTGTCTCAAAATAGCGCGATAGCAACGCTCTATGACACTATCAACCCGAGTGGCTTGGTAAGTTCTTATAATGGTTTAAGATGTTTGAAGGTTGTTGGGCGTAAAACCAATTATAGTGAGGCTGAAATTGTACGCTTTAGAGAAAGCAGCAAAACTGAGATTGCACTTTACTGCAGTGTTAATCCCGACTTTGATAAGGGAATTGCGCTTGTGACTATCATTCCAATCTCGATAAAACAATTTGTATTAACCTTTAAAAAGTTGGTGTTAAATAAGCTTTGGAGCACGTCGTAATAGGGCGGACTTCCGCCCTATTAACGGGTTTGATTTCTAGCAGATATCTGCTGAACGGCAAAGTCCCATTGATTCACAAATCGCAGGGTGAGTATCACAAATTTGCCAACTACCACAATCAATCCTAGAGCCAAAAGTCGCGCCCGCGGCAGCAATCTTTCTGGTCGCCTGATTGTTTAGATCTTTCGCTTGCAGCGATTTTAGTTGTTTCTTCTTTAATTTTAATTTCATGGTTTTCCTTATACATGCTGTTTAAATAATCAGCAATATATAAGCATGTATGTACCTAAATGTTAATACCAAGTTTGTTGAAAGATATTCATGTGTAAAATGGGCACAAAAAAACGCCCAAACAAGGGGCGCTTTTGATAAAGGAATCTTTCTTAGATTTAGCCGCGAGGACCTGCTGCTTTGATCGTTTCAGAAACATCGTATTTAGCGAAGTTTTCTTTGAAATCAGCTGCAAGCTTAGCTGCATATTCCGCATACTTAGCTTGATCTTGCCATGTATTTACTGGATTAAGTAGCTTGCTATCAACACCTTCCACTGCCACTGGTACATCTAAATTTAGTGCCTCAATGTGCTGTGTCTCAACGCCTTCTAATGTATCGTTCACGATTGCGTCAATCACGGCGCGAGTTGTTGGAATGTCAAAGCGTTTGCCAATACCATAAGGACCACCAGTCCAACCTGTGTTTACTAGGTAAACTTTAGCGCCAAACTCACGCACGCGTTTCATTAGTAGCTCAGCGTACACGCCTGCTGGGCGAGGGAAGAAAGGAGCACCAAAACAAGTCGAGAAAGTTGATTCGATATCAGAGGTTGAACCAATCTCAGTTGAGCCTACTTTCGCTGTGTAGCCACTAAGGAAGTGATAAGCCGCAGCTTCTTCGCTTAGGATTGAAACAGGAGGTAATACGCCACTCACGTCACAAGTTAAGAATACAACTGCACGAGGCTCGCCTGCGCGGTTTTCAACTTTACGTTTTTCAACATGCTCAAGTGGGTAAGCTGCACGCGTATTTTGCGTTAAGCTTGAATCGGTATAATCAGGAGTACGCGTTTCATCTAGTACGACGTTTTCTAAAATAGTACCGAAACGGATTGCATCCCAAATAACTGGTTCGTTCTTTTGTGACAGGTCGATACATTTCGCATAACAACCGCCTTCAATGTTGAATACGCTACCAGGCGCCCAACCGTGCTCATCATCACCGATAAGAAAACGCTTAGGATCCGCAGAAAGCGTGGTTTTACCTGTTCCTGATAGACCAAAGAATAGCGTCGTGTCGCCACCTTCACCTACGTTTGCACTGCAGTGCATAGGTAGTACGCCTTTTGCTGGTAGTAAGAAGTTCTGTACAGAGAACATCGACTTCTTCATTTCACCGGCGTAATGCATACCTGCGATAAGTACTTTGCGCTGTGCAAAGTTAATGATAACGGTACCGTCGCTGTTTGTGCCATCACGCTCAGGATCACAAACAAAAGAAGGTACGTTCATCACCTGCCATTCAGGTAAATCAGCTTTGTTATAAGAGTTAGGTTCGATAAACATGTTTTTAGCGAAAATGTGGTGCCAGGCAGTTTCCGTCGTTACAACGACTGGTAAATAATGCTCAGGGTCCGCACCGACTTCTAAGTGAGAGACGAAGTGGTCATTTTCAAGAACGTGCGCTTCTACGCGAGCCCATAAAGCATCAAACTTAGCACTTTCGAATGGGCGGTTTACGTTACCCCATTGGATGTCATTTTCTGTGCTTGATTCTTTCACGATGAAACGGTCGTTTGGTGAACGTCCAGTACGACGACCAGTTTTTGCAACAAAAGCTCCATTTGCGGCTAAAGTGCCCTCGCCACGACGGATAGCGTGTTCGACAAGTTCAGCTGCGGTTAAATCGACAAAACGAGTAGCGCTTGAAGTCATGTTTATACCTAAAAAGTGAGAGTTGAACGGGATAGCTCTGGGGTACTCTTGCCCTTAGCTAAATTTATAGTAACAGATGAAATTGAGATATTCGAGCCTTTAGAGTGCTTAAAATTACATAAAAACGTCAAAAAACTTGAATAATTTCAATGATACCGGTGTCATAATTTTTATATGTTTTATGACACCGGTATCACTCAATAGCCATAAAAAAACCGCCAAAAATGGCGGTTTCATTTTGTAATTAAGGGCTAAAACGAAAATTAATTAAAAAGGAATTTTATATCTTGCTCGTTTAAAAGCAGTAATGACAACTAATATTAACTTCACCGTGTTTTTGTATGTCTTCCATTAAGGCTTCTAGCCCAACATTGGCCAGCGCATTTTCGGTTTTTTCACGACTACATCCACATACAAACGAGATAGCTTGTGGTTCAAAAAGTTGAGGATTGTCTTCGTGATACAGTCTTGTTAGTACGGTATTCGCGTCCAAATCTAGTAGCTCTTCATCTTTAATCGTGTCGCTTAGTGCTTCTAGATGTTGGAAGTCGGCGATAGACTTTTCTTTATTGACAGGCAGTACCTGTAAAAATAGACCTGCAGCTTTTACTTTATCGCCAACTAGGCTTGTTGCGAACCATAAACGGGTTTTCAACTGCTCGGATTGCTCGAAGTATTCTTCTAAACATTCGGCAAGTGATGCTTTAGAAAGTGGAACTATGCCTTGATAGCGTTCGCCTTTTGTCGGTGTAATGGTGATAACCATATACCCTTTACCCATTAGCTCAGGTACAGATGATCCTGAAACCTCAGATTGCAGTCTTGCTACACCACGCATCTGTTGTTTGTGATTACCATTGATCACCGCATATTTTACTGGTCCATCACCTTGAAGCTGAACAGCAATGTCACCTTCAAACTTTAGCGTAGCGGTAAGCAAACTGGTTGCAACCAATAACTCGCCTAATAGCTGCTGCACAGGCTCTGGGTAGTCGTGACCGCTAATGATGTCAGTAAAAGTCTGTTCTATTTGTACAAGCTCACCACGTACGTCTAACTTGTCGAAAATATAACGGTGAAGTAAATCAGTCTGCATCAATGAAAATCCTAGTTTGATTTCAATTTAAGTAATTCACGGCGTTGTTTCTTGTCCGGCTTAGTGGCAGGACGAGGCGCAAACAAACTGTTGTTTTGGCGCGCCAACGCATTTTGAGTTCGTTTTTCAATGCTTGCTTCAGACTCTTCATAGAGAGTTTGAGCAATAGGAGCGGCTTGTCGCTTTTCCATGATTTTGAGTATGGTGACTTCTTTCTCTTCATATCCTTGGGCTAACTTTACCACGGCGCCAACTTCAACCGTTTTACTTGGTTTACAGCGCTGACCGTTGTAATGTACCTTGCCACCTTGGACCATATCGCGAGCAAGTGCTCGTGTTTTGTAGAAGCGAGCAGCCCATAACCACTTATCAATACGAACTTTCTGTTCGGATTGGTTGTTTTCCTGTTGGAGTTTTGTCACAATTCGTTAACTATTTGCCAGTGTGAAATTTAACCTAGCAAATTTAGCATATTTCGTTATGCAAACAAAGTAGATGGCAGGCACTAAACTTGTGAGTTAATCGCACTTTACCTAAAAAATGAACTAATATGTGTATCTATGTTCCAAGGTTAAGTTTAGATTCAGTTAATTGGCCTAGGGTGTACCTATTTAATTAAAAGTTTAACAATTGCACGCTTGTTGAAAAAATGTCGAGGCGGTACACTGGGGCGTTCAGAGAATAAGAAAAGTATTATATGGAATTACAGTTACAACAGCTCCAGAAGTTTTGGCTTAGTTTACCTCACGCAAAATTGAGTCGTATCCTTGTTGTCCTGTCGGTTGTTTACGTTGCGTTTCTCTTTTCGCAATTATTTTGGTTGTTATGGCCAGTGCCGCAAACGCAGCCTCTGCTCCCAGCATCACAACTGTATAGTCAATCAAGTAGCGGTATTACTAGCCAAGGAATTGTCACTCAAAACTTGTTCGGGGAAGCAAATGCTAAACCTGATATCAAGCCGCAACCTGTGGTTTCTGATGCGCCAGAAACTACGCTAAATGTCAGGCTCACTGGGATTGTAGCGGTTAGCCAAGACGATGGCGCTGGCCTTGCTATTATTGAATCTCAAGGCCGCCAAGAGACCTACTCTGTGGATGCATCAATTACAGGAACTCGCGCGAAGCTTGCCCGAGTATTACCTGATCGTGTGATTTTGGATGTTAGTGGACGTTTTGAAACGCTGATGTTGGATGGATTAGAGTTCAGTCGCACAGTTGCGATGCCATCTAGGGCTAAGCAAATTGTTAATACTAATACTGCGCCAAACCCTGCTGCCAGTGAATTAGCGAATCGACGTCAAGAGTTACTTAGCGACCCTGGAAAGTTATTTGATTATATAAAAATCTCTCCAGAGCGGCGCAATGGTGAATTGGTTGGGTATCGACTTACACCAGGCAAAGATCCCGACCTATTTAAACAGGTGGGACTGCAATCGAATGATTTAGCAATCGCGATAAATGGATTTCAGCTTACGGATATGAAACAGGCTATGTCAGCTATAAATGAACTTAGAACCAGCACAGATGCAAACATCACTATCGAGCGAGACGGTCAAGTGATGGATGTTCAGTTTAGCCTGTAAAGTTACTAATTTTGGAGTTTTAGAATAATGGGTAAAAAGCTACACCTCACAAAAACCAAAAAAGGGTTAGCTAAGTATGCAACGCTCTTGATTGCTGCTGGTATTTCACTTTCTGTTTCTGCGGTTGAATATGCCGCGAACTTCAAAGGTACAGATATTAATGAATTCATTAATATCGTCAGTGATAAGCTGAATAAAACCATCATCATAGATCCTAACGTACGCGGTAATATCAATGTCCGCAGTTATGAGTTGATGGATGAAAAACTGTATTATCAATTCTTTTTAAACGTGCTTGAAGTGTATGGCTATTCAGTTATTGAAATGGATAGTGGTGTGCTTAAGGTGGTTCGTAGTTCTGATGGTAAAAAGTCGAACGTGCCTTTGGTATCTGGTGAGGAGCTAGGTAACGGTGACGTTATGGTAACGCGTGTTGTTCGTGTGAGAAATGTCAGCGTGCAAGAGCTTGGTCCACTTATTCGTCAATTTAGTGACCAAAAAGATGGAGGTCATGTAACAAACCTGAATTCAGCAAACGTGATGATGCTAACGGGTCATGCATCCTCAGTGAACCGTCTAGTTGATATTATTAAAACGGTTGATCAAGCAGGTGATAAGCGTGTTGATATCGTTAAATTGAAGCATGCTACTGCTGAAGATGTAGTTAAAGTCGTTGAAAAGATTTTCCAAGATTCAGGCAAAGGTGGTGTACCGGATTTCCTTATCCCGAAAATAGTATCAGACACTCGTACCAACAGTGTGATTGTTAGCGGTGAGTCGCAAGCACGTAGCCGAGCTGCAGAGCTTATCAAGCGTTTAGACGATGAGTTGCAATCTCAAGGCAACACTCAGGTTTTTTACCTTAATTACGCTAAAGCGGAAGATCTGGTTAAAGTTCTTCAAGGCGTGAGTAAATCGATTGAAGAAGAGCAAGCGGCAGGTCAGCAGGCGAGAACTCGCAGTAGCAGCAAAAATGAAACTAGCATTGAGGCGCATGAAGATTCAAATTCACTGGTGATCACAGCGCAGCCGGACACCATGCGTTCGCTTAGCCAAGTGATAAAAAAACTGGATATTCGCCGAGCGCAAGTGTTGGTTGAGGCAATTATTGTTGAGGTTTCAGAAGCTGACGGTATTAACCTTGGTTTACAGTGGATCTCAGAGAAAGGCGGTATGTTACAGTTTAACGATGGTAAAGTAGCGCCAATTGGGTCTTTAGCCGTCGCAGCGCAACAAGCTCGAGATATTGAGGTGAAAGGTACGATCGTTGGTAGTGATGATAACAAGGTTTCGAACACTGTTGAGACTCAGCGAGGTGACTACACAGGATTAGCAAAAGTACTTGGTGGCATTAATGGTTTAGCCGCAGGTATTGTTAAGAATGATTGGGGTGCAATTATTCAAGCTGTAACGACGGACTCTAACTCGAACATTCTGGCCACGCCGTCTGTGACAACAATGGACAATGAAGAAGCTTCCATGATTGTCGGTGAAGAAGTACCAATCGTTACTGGCTCTACGGCAAATGATAATAACTCAAACCCATTCCAAACCGTTGATCGTCAAGAAGTAGGGATTAAGCTCAAAGTAACTCCGCAAATCAATGATGGTTCTGCGGTTCAGCTTACCATTGAACAGGAAGTATCAAGCGTGAAAGGTGCAACATCGGTGGATATTCGGGTTGCGAAACGTGCCATTAACACTACCGTTATTGCAGATGATGGCGGTATGGTGATTTTAGGCGGCCTAATTGACGAAACAGTAAACGAAGGGGTATCTAAGGTACCTTTATTGGGTGATATTCCAGTACTGGGACATCTATTTAGATCGACAAGCTCAAATAAAGAGAAGCGCAACTTGTTGGTATTTATTCGCCCAACTATTGTGCGCGATAGCCGTAGCATGAATGAGATCAGTCATTCCAAATATAACTTCATTCGTGGTGAGCAGTATAAGAAAAGAGAAGACGGTATCGAGTTGATGCCATTTGAAAATACGCCAATCCTACCAAAGTGGGATGACAAGTTGACTCTGCCACCGACGTATGAAGAGTTCTTAAAAGAACAAAACAAAAAAGAGCGTGAAAATGATTGATGAGAAAGTCACGCCGGATTTAGGAGCTGAGGCTGAAGAGATGGCAGCGCAGCTTCAAAGCGCAGAGCCAATACTAGATGAGGTGGCTGAAATGCCGCCTGTCCCCGCAATCACATTACGTTTGCCATTTTCGTTTGCACGTCGAAAAGGCGTACTACTTAGTCCAGATGGCGATCAAGCTAAGCTTTTCCATAAAGGTACCCTTGATCTCGAAACGCTAATGGAAGTACGTCGCGTTGCAGGCAAAACATTACATCTCGAAGCATTAGATGAAGAACGTTTTGAGCATATGCTTGAAGCGTCTTATCAAAGAGACAGTTCAGAAACACAACAGATGATGGAAGACATTGGCAACGAGATGGACTTGTTCTCGCTTGCTGAAGAATTACCACAAACAGAAGACCTGCTTGCTGCGGATGATGACGCGCCTATCATCAAGCTCATCAACGCTATGTTGAGTGAAGCGATAAAAGAAGGCGCATCAGATATCCATATCGAAACCTTCGAGCAAGAACTGGTTATTCGCTTTAGGGTTGATGGTGTACTGAAAGAAGTATTGAAGCCAAACCGGAAACTGTCTTCATTGTTAGTGTCTCGTATCAAAGTAATGGCTAAGCTCGACATCGCAGAAAAACGTGTACCGCAAGATGGCCGTATCAGTTTGCGGATCGCGGGACGTGCTGTAGATGTACGTGTATCAACGATGCCATCAAGCTTTGGTGAGCGCGTGGTACTGCGTCTACTAGACAAAAATAATGCGCGATTAGATCTCGAAGATCTGGGCATGACTCAAGCAAACCGCGACGCATTTGCAGAGATAATTGCTAAACCGCACGGTATTATATTGGTTACCGGTCCAACGGGTTCAGGTAAGAGTACGACCTTGTACGCAGGCATGACCCAAATCAATTCTAAGGACCGCAATATTCTAACGGTTGAAGATCCGATTGAATATGAGATCCCAGGCATTGGTCAAACACAAGTAAATCCAAAAGTGGATATGACATTCGCTCGAGGTTTACGTGCGATTCTACGTCAAGATCCAGACGTGGTGATGGTTGGTGAGATCCGAGATTTAGAAACCGCACAAATTGGTGTTCAAGCCTCTTTGACCGGACACTTGGTATTATCCACACTGCACACGAATACGGCCGCTGGTGCTATCACGCGTATGGAAGACATGGGGGTTGAACCGTTCCTGTTAAGTTCATCACTACTAGGCGTGCTGTCACAACGATTGGTAAGAACGCTTTGCCCTAATTGTAAAGAAGCGCATTTGGCGGATGAACGAGAATGTGAGCTACTGGGTGTGGCCAAAGACAGTGGCACGCAAATCTTCCGTGCGGTCGGCTGTGAAGAATGCAACTTCAATGGTTACAAAGGTCGGACAGGTATTCATGAGCTTCTCATTGTCGATGAGCCTATCCGTGAACTGATTCATAACGGTAAAGGTGAGCAAGCGGTAGAGAAGTATATTCGTAAGCGTACACCAAGCATCCGACAAGATGGCTGTTCGCGAGTACTCGCTGGTCAAACAACCTTAGAAGAAGTAATGCGTGTAACGCGTGAGGAAGGCTAATGGCAGCGTTTGAATACCGCGCTTTAGATGGTAAAGGCAAAGAGAAGAAAGGAATTTTAGAGGCGGATACGGCAAAGCAAGTTAGGCAGATGCTGAGAGAAAAAGCCATGATGCCACTTGAAGTTTTGCCTGCTGCTGAGAAAGATAAAAACCAAAGTAGTGGTGGTTTTACGCTTTTTAAAGGCTATCGTCCTTCGGTATCAGATCTTGCCTTGATCACGCGTCAGTTGGCGACCTTGATCCAATCCTCTTTACCTGTTGAAGCAGCAGTGATGGCGGTAGCGGAGCAATGTGAAAAGCCAAGACTAAAGCGTATGCTGATGGCGGTAAGATCAAAAGTCGTTGAGGGTTATACGCTTGCAGATGGAATGTCGGAATTTCCTCACGTATTTGATCACTTGTACCGCTCAATGGTTGCCGCTGGAGAAAAGTCGGGGCACTTAGATGAAGTACTAAATCGCTTGGCCGATTACACTGAGCAGCGCCAACATATGCGTAGCCAAATTACGCAAGCGATGGTGTATCCCATTATTTTGGTCATCTTTGCTATCGCGATTGTTTCCATTCTATTAGGGACGGTAGTACCAAAGATCTTGAAGACCTTTGAGAAGTCTAAGCAAGCACTGCCTTGGACAACTGAGTGGGTTATGGCTGCCAGTAATTTTGTACAAAACTACTGGATGATCACGTTGGCAGTGGTTGTCATTGGTACCTACGCGATTAAAAAAGCATTACAAAAACCTAAGATCCGCTTTTGGTATGATAGCAAGTTGTTGAGTTTACCGGGTCTTGGTAAGGTAACTCGCAGCGTGAATACTGCACGATTTGCGCGTACCTTAAGTATTCTCTCATCGAGTTCTGTTCCACTGCTTGAGGGTATGAAGATATCAGGCCAAGTACTTGAGAACGAAAAAATCAAAGCATCTGTTGCAGAAGCAGCGACTCGGGTGAGTGAAGGTGCAAGCCTTAGAGCGTCGTTGCAACAGACTAAAATGTTCCCACCTATGATGCTGCATATGATTGCCAGCGGTGAGAAGTCGGGTGAATTAGAGCAGATGCTTGAGCGTGCAGCGAATAACCAAGAAAGAGAATTTGAAAGTATGGTAAATGTCTCGCTGAAGTTGCTAGAACCTGCGATGATAGCGACGATGGCAATTATTGTACTGTTTATAGTTATGGCGATTCTTCAGCCGATTATGGCGATGAACAAAGCCGTAGGATTGTAGTCAAAAAGGAAAGGCCATCGCATGTTTTTGCATGGTCATCAATAACAGCATTGAGGTAAACATTGTGAAAAAACAATCAGGTTTCTCACTACTAGAAGTGATGGTGGTACTTGTTATCATCGGTATGATCTTATCTATCGTTGCGCCTAACGTGATGGGCCAACAAGAAGAAGCTGCAAAAGAAAAGGCACGTCTAGATATTCGTCAGATTGAAGACGCAATGAAGATGTACAAGTTAAAAAACAAGCGCTACCCAACCACAGAGCAAGGTCTAGAAGCTCTAGTAACGCAAACAAATATTGACCCTGTACCGAAGCGTTTCCCTGAAGGTGGCTTCATTTCTAAGCTTCCAGAAGATCCATGGGGTAACCCTTACCAATTAGTAAGCCCAGGCGAAATGAGTCAAATCGATATTTTTTCAATGGGCCCTGATGGCGAAGTTGGAACCGACGATGATATTGGTAACTGGGATTCGGAAGACGAACGTTAATCTATGTTAGCCACCCTGTACAAACCGGCATTAGCTAAGGCAAAGGGCTTCAGTTTACTTGAAGTCCTTATCGTCTTGGTGATCATTGCTTTTTCAGTAAACCTCATTACTTATACTGTCAGTGATAGTGATGAGGAAGAGCTGGAAACCATGGCTATGCGTGTGCAGGGAACGGTTAATCTCGCCTCAGAATTTGCGGTACTTAATCAGGTTGAACTTGGTTTTCACTTAGATAAAGGTGTGATTGAGTTTTTGGTTTTTGACGGTGAGAAGTGGCGAACTTTCGAAGCCGACGATATCTACAAACCAATTGAGCTGCCTGAGCAGTACAAAGTGGAATTGATCCTAGAAGATCTGCCATGGTCTCAAGATAACTTACTTGAGCAAGCGAATTGGCGAGAGCTGATGAGTGGTGGTGACGACGACAATTTACTTGAACTTAAAAAGCTTAAGATCCCGCAAGTACTTATTTTATCTTCCGGTGAAGTCAGCGCATTTAGGTTAAGTGTGGAAAATAAAGATCTGCAAGAGCCCATATTTTTCATTGAAGGTGAGTTTATGGCGCCAGTCGGGCTTAAGCGGGAACCTGAAGAATGAACGCTAGAAAAAGCGTAGGCTTTACCTTGCTTGAAGTCATGGTTGCACTAAGTATTTGCGCCGTTGCTGGTATTGCCGCAATGCAAGCAACGAGCGAACATATAAATCATATCAGCTCGCTTGAGGAGCAAACCTATGCGTCATGGGTAGCAGAAAATCGCTTGGTATTTTTACGTGCACAAGGCGATGACTGGCATGGGAAGAATGGTAACAAAGGCGAAGAGGAAATGGCAGGGGTTACATGGTATTGGCAACAGCATATCCAACAGACCACAGATCCCAGCTTTGTAAAACTCACTGTTCATGTGTTTCGTGAGCCAGAACTTAAAAATTCAGTGTATGACATCACCACTTTTATGTACCGGAGTAAGTAGTGACAGTGCATACACCACAGCGTGGTTTCACGCTTATAGAAGTCTTGTTGGCACTGGCTATTCTAGCGGTAGTGGTAACGGCAACGCATCAGATTTTAGATTCAACGCTGAAGGCTCAAGCGGCTTCAGCGGAAAAAATAGCCGAAATTGAAGGTTTACAAACAACTTTCCGCTTGATGGATCAGGATTTTAATCAGATCACTAAGCGAGAAGTCAGAAATGAAGCTGGGGATTTTAGCCCAACTTATATCATCCATGGCCGTTATGAGCTTGAGAGCCAATATGATGGTATCGCTTTTGTTCGTGATGGTTGGACTAACCCTATTAGTTTATTACCACGCTCCGAACTCCAGGCTGTGGGCTACCGGGTTATCGATGACAAGCTTGAACGTATTTATCGGATATACGTTGATCAACTAGATGGGACAGAGCCTCGTGCTCAAGTTATTTTGGAAGACGTCGAAGAATTAAAGTTTGAATTTTTGGATGACAAGCAAAAGTGGCAAGCTGATTGGAAGTCTAAATCGTTACCTAAAGCGGTTAGAGTGACATTACAAAGAAAAGACTCAGATCCGATTAGCCGTTTATTTTTAACGCCAGGTAGTGGCGTTGTTGACGACAAGGGACAACAGCCATGAAGCAGCAAGGTGCGGCGCTCGTTATAGTGCTTTTTATTGTCGCTTTGGCCGCGACAATTGCAGCTGAAATGGCGAGTAGTTTAATGGTGCAGGTACAAAAGGCCTCGAATATTCAAACTCAGCAACAAGCCAAGTGGTATAGCTATGGCGCTGAGGAATTAGTCAAAAGAGCATTAGTACAAGCGAAAAAAGATGATCCTGATACCGTTAATCTAGACCAGCCTTGGGCCCGTGAAGAAGTGCCTTACCCTGTTGACCATGGTACGTTGAGCGGTAAAGTTACAGACTTACAGGCATGCCTAAACCTAAATGCTTTGAGAGCAAAGTCACAAACAAATGGAAATGACCAAGGTAGTAAGCAGGTTGGTGGAAAGAATACTAACCCAGCCCATGCTGCGCTATTGGAGCTTTTGAAGAATATTGAGGATTTGCCGAGTAACGAAAGCGAGGAAGCCCTTGCTGATAGTGTCTACGATTGGCTTGATGAAGACAGCATTACTTACCGCTCCGGGGCAGAGGAAGACGAATATATGTCTAATCAGACGCCTTATTTAACGGCTAATAATTTGATGGCGTCTGTTAGTGAGCTACGAGTAATTAAGGGCTTTAATCCGCTGGTGATGGAAAAGATTAAGCCTTACGTTTGTGTGATCCCTGGGAGTGAGGAGCTCGCAGTAAACGTCAATACGATACTGCCAGAGCAAGCACTTTTACTCAGTGCGCTTATACCAGGTTTATCGAAATCAGGTGCTGAAGCTATTATTTCTGCAAGACCAAAAAAAGGTTTTACAGATATCAACGAATTTTACACGGAAGTCGCGAATCAAGGGGTCAAAAACCCTAACAAGACTTCCAAAATTTTTACGATTAACAGCAATTATTTTCAGTTGCGAGCAACTGCTGTGTTTGATGAGCGACGCTTTTCTCTCACATCAATTATAGAAACAAAAGATGGTAAAGCGTACGTGCTTGCTCGTAAATTTGGAGGCGTAGAGTGACAGAACAATTATTGATCCGTGTGGATCAGTCACACCAGGCGACAATACACTGGTTAGTGTGGTCAACAGAACAACAACAAATTATTGCCAGTGGTGAACTTGAAGGGAGTGAACAACTTGGCACCCTCGCTGAAAAAGCGCATACAAGACCGGTTGTTTTGTTACTACCAGCGACAGCGGTGCAGTTACGCACACTTGAGTTACCAGCAAAATGGAATAGGAAACTAGAACAAGCCTTACCGTTTATGCTTGAGGAACACGTTGCGACCGACATTGATGCGCTGTTTATCGCAATTGGTAAGCCGGGCATGAGAGCCGACACACATACAATTGATGTCGCGATTTGTGATAACAATTGGCTACAAAGCTGGTTTAGTACTTTCGATGATGCAGGGATAAGTATAAATAAAGCATTACCGGATGCCCTATGTTTGCCCCTTCATGAAGAGATGACTAGTGCCGTGCAGTTGGGTCAGCAATGGCTATTCAAACACAACGCTTGGCAAATTGGCACTGCTGAACTTAGCTGGGTCAATGAGTACCTCGCCATTGCGGGTGTTGAACAGTTAGCGCATTTTAGCCCAGCAAGTGATTTCTCAAAAACGATAACGCTTACTGCGCAACAGCAAGATTACGACTTACCTTTAGCCATCTTCGCGAAATCACTATCAAGTATTGACTTTAATTTGCGTCAAGGGCGGTTTGCTGCCAAGAAAAAGCAGCCGCAGTGGTGGCGAGATTGGCGCAGTGGCCTAATAGCGGCGAGTGTGGCAGTAGTAAGCTTTATCGCAATTAAAGGCACACAGCTGTATGTGATAAGTCATCAAGCTAATCAGCTAGAAACCCAAGCGGTCACTATGTATCAACAGGCATTTCCAAATAAAGTAGTGCGTCCACACTTATTGAAAAAGCAGATCCAGAATGAGCTTGATGCGTTATCTGGCACGGAACAGGGCGGTTTGCTCGAATTAACTAATCACTTTGTGGCGATTTATGAAGAGATTGATGCCTTTGCCCCTGAAACGCTGCGTTATGACAAACGTAGGAATGAACTCAGAATTAGAGCGCGCGCAAAAGAGTTCCAAGTATTTGGTCAGGTTAAAGCAATTTTAGAGCAACGTGGTGTGAGCGTTGAACAGGGTGCCTTGAACAATGATGGCGACTTTGTGGTGGGTGAAATTCGTATTCGAGGTGCAGCATGAAGCAGCAAGCAGTTAATTACTGGCGTGGTTTAAAAGAGCAAGAACAAAAACTGCTGATCGTTGCCGGCGTTATTTTTGTCGTTTTTGTTCTGATAATGGGCATATTCAAACCGCTAAATCAGGCTGTCAGCGATGCCGAAGCTAAGCTAAAACGTAATCACGAACTCGTAAATTGGGTTGGTCAAAGCGTTAATAAGCTGAAATCTAGCAGTCCTGCACAGGTGATCAGCGGCGGTAATATCAGCCAGATAGTCAACAACACTCGTGGCCGTTTTCAAATTGATATCAGCAAAATGCAACCTAGTGGCGAAAGTTTGCGTTTAACCATCGATGATGTGGAATTTAATAAACTTGTTGCTTGGATAGATGAACTGACAAATAAGCATGGCGTAAAAGTAGAAAACCTAGACCTTACACAAGGGAATTTACCTGGCTTTGTGCGTGTTAGTCGCTTGGTTTTAGAGAAATAATTATGAAAAAAACACTATCTCTACTCATTATTTTTTTACTCGCATTTATTATTTTTAGTGCGTTTACTATGCCAGCAGCAGTATTGCTGCAAGTTTTTAAAGGTCAATTGCCAGCTAATTTGCAGCTAGGTGCAGTAAATGGCTCTGTTTGGCATGGTCAAGTGAGCGGTGTGAGATTCAATAACGTTCAATTGAATCAGGTTAAGTGGGAGCTTGAACCGTCATCGCTATTAATGGGTAATCTTGCAGGTAACCTACAGTTTGGTAATCCGAGAGATAAAAATGAGATCTCGGGCAAAGCCACCTTCTCATCGAATTTAGTAAGTAAATCAGTGACGGTAAATAATGCCTTACTTCGTTTCAGTGTTGAACAAGCTATGGAGCAAGTAACCTTGCCATTACCGGTTGATGCCAAAGGACGTGTTATCGTCAATGTGAAGAAGTACCAAAGTGGTGCACCTTACTGTGATGGACTAAATGGTGAGATCAGTAGTCCAAATATTGACGTGAAAGGCATGAATGGTTGGTTTAGTATTGGTGATCTCAGTGGTCAGCTCGATTGTAAGTCAGGAGACATAGCTGTGGTTGTTGACCCTGAAAACCGCCTGGGTTTACAGGCCGATGCAACACTGGCTGCCAATTTCCAATTTCGCGTTTCTGGTAATATTAAGCCAGATGCAAGCCTACCAAAAGAAGTACACGATGCGGTTAAGTTTTTGGGTAGACCGGATGGCGAAGGTCGCTACCCAGTAAATTTATAATATACTTCTGTCATATCAGACTTTAGTTAATCTAATCTCAGGTTAGTTATTAATATAAAAGCATTTTTATAGGCGCTGATATGGCGCCTAAGTTCAAGGCAACACTATGCACGACTTCTCTTTTACCGCAGCGGATCAGTTGAATCTAGAGAACTACTTTTCTGCGCGCAAACTTTCTATTGATATTGCTTTTTTACAAGGATATTTATTTGCTACCTGTATAGACCCAAACGGTATCGAGGTAGATAAGTGGCTTAAGACTTTAACCAATGCAGATCCCGAACTAGATGAGAGTATTGCATTTGCATTGATGGCTTTACATCACGAGATTTCAGAGCAGGTATACGAAACTGAATTTCAATTGCCTTGGAGTGGTGAAACACCACTTGAGCAAAAAATTAATTGGGCCGAAGGATTTTTAATGGCGGCGACGCCCTTTTATGAGCAATTGATGTCCAGTCCGCTCGCCGACGATATCAAACAAGCTTTGCAAGTGAGCACAGAACAACTTGGGCTTTTTGCACTTGGCGAGCAACAACTAACTATTTATTGTGACAAAGTAGGACAGTCACTGACCGAGTTTCAACTGACTCAGGCGCAATTAGCTGATGAGTTTGCCGCATCTTATGCTGAGTTAGTCGAAGTTGCCGCGGTGAATAGCGGACTATTTGAATAATCTTTATGCGAGATCTAACTCGATAAATGTGCAACCCTGTTGGCATTGAGCCACAGCTCTATTTGATGTCGATTGACTTAGACTGAGCACAATGGGTTGCTGACAGTCTGGGCAATTGACAACACGTCCTTGGCTAAGCTTTTTGATAAGCGCTTTTTGATCATTAAAGGATTTTGCCGACTTTTTATTTAATTGACTAAAATCCATTATAACCCCTTCGCTTCTTGAATAGCTTGCTCTGCAATTTCACAGATTTTTACCAGTTCAGGGCCGTAAAAATACAAGTTATAGTCATTTTCTTTACAATACTTGAGATGGAAAAGTCTCACTTTTTCATCTGTTGCCAAGGCTTCGTCAATATAGCGCTTTTCATCATCTGTCATAGTAATCGTCTTTACGACATTGGCTCTGGCGATTCTTGCGGCCGTGCTGCGTTGTACTTTGCTGGACTCGCTGAGTACTTCAACGCCTTGACCTAGCAATCTATCTCTTGGCTCTTTAATCAATGGATGATCCACAGTAAACAGAGCAACGACTATAATGGCTAATACTAAGAATTTTTTCATAATCTGACGCTGATTTGATCTAGCTAACAAAAATCTTGTTCCTAGTGTAATAAACTTGTCTGTCAGGTCGCAACAAGTCTCTCATCATTTATGGTGGGTTTTAGCTCAACTTACTATTAATCATAGAGTTTCAAAGCGTATAATAGTAAGCGCTAAACTATGTCATGGGGCACATTGCAATAGTTTAGCCTGTATTTTTCAAGGTCACTGTAGCAAGTGCATCTCGTTCCAAAGCACTAAGGAGCTTCCATGGAGAACGAAAGAATCAAGGTTAAAAATATACCGTCTGAAGTAAAAATTCAAAAGCCAACAGCTGGCACTGAAGGGAAATCGCTCAATAGCTCTACGCCCGATCGTTTTAATCCTCGCAATCGCATCTATGTCCGGGCGGTATCAGGCCTACACCAACTGCTAAGAAGGCGTATCGGCTTTATTGGTATGTTGGCATTTATGGCTTTGCCTTGGTTAAACTTTCACGGTCATCAGGCGGTGTTGTTCGATATTTTTGAGCAGAAGTTTAATATTTTTGGCATGACTCTATGGCCACAAGATCTCACTATTTTTGCTTTTATTCTAATGATAGCGGCATTTGCTCTGTTCTTGGTGACTACCTTCTATGGTCGGGTATGGTGCGGCTACACCTGCCCGCAAACTGTTTGGACGTTTATCTTTATTTGGTTTGAAGAAAAGTTTGAAGGAACGGCAAACCAGCGGAAAAAACTAGATCAGAGACCGATGGATTTTGATAAGTTTTGGCGGAAAACTGCAAAACACGGCAGCTGGATACTCTTTTCACTGTATACCGCAATCACTTTTGTTGGTTACTTTACCCCAATCCGCTCTTTGCTCCCTGATTTACTTACTTTTTCTGCAGGCTTTTATTCCGTCATTAGCATCATCGTTTTTACCATTTGCACTTATGGTAATGCCGGTTGGATGAGAGAAATCATGTGTTTACACATCTGTCCTTACTCTCGCTTCCAATCAGCCATGTTTGATAAGGACACGTTTACCGTCGCCTATGATAGCGAACGAGGTGAAAGTCGAGGTCCTCGAGGACGCAAACAAGATCCAAAAGCGCTAGGTCTAGGTGATTGTATTGATTGCAACCTGTGCGTTCAGGTTTGTCCTACCGGTATCGACATTCGTAATGGCTTGCAATATGAATGCATCAATTGTGGTGCGTGTATCGATGCCTGCGATGGTGTTATGGATAAGATGAACTACCCGCGCGGATTGATTGCTTACACTACAGAGCGCAATTTAGAATCATCTAGCGAAAAGACTAAACCAGTACGTGGTAAATTAATCGGTTATTTAATGATTCTAGTCGTCATCACGGGGGCATTAGTTGCGAACATTGCGATGCGTAAACCGATGGATCTTGATATTATTCGTGATAGAAATCAGCTTTATCGTGTCAATATTGAAGGGTTAGTAGAAAATACCTATACCCTGAAAGTGATAAACAAAGCGCAAGTTGAGCAGAAATTTTCTATTGCAATAACGGGTCTAAGTAATTATCAGGTGATCGGTAAACAAGAGGTGCACTTAGCTGCAGGCACGACATTAGATGTGCCACTCTCTGTTGTGATTGATCCATATGATTTGAAAAAGCCAGTGACTGAATTTGAGTTTGTGCTTATTAACCAAGATGATCCTGAAGAGCGGCTGGCGCAGCCGACCAATTTCTTCAAAGGAAGATAATAAGGTAAAAGCGAGGTATAAAACCTCGCTTTTTTAT